>NZ_JBSFHN010000022.1:0-154697 GCF_053597115.1 Streptomyces sp. NPDC001515 | reverse complement strand
CCAAGGGCATGGCTGGTTGGCTACGTTCGGAAAGGATAACCGCTGAAAGCATCTAAGCGGGAAGCCTGCTTCGAGATGAGTATTCCCACCTCCTTGAGGGGTTAAGGCTCCCAGTAGACGACTGGGTTGATAGGCCAGATGTGGAAGCCCGGTAACGGGTGGAGCTGACTGGTACTAATAGGCCGAGGGCTTGTCCTCAGTTGCTCGCGTCCACTGTGTTAGTTCTGAAATAACGAACAGCCGTGTCAAGTTCCGGTGTTGGTTAATTTCATAGTGTTTCGGTGGTCATTGCGTTAGGGAAACGCCCGGTTACATTCCGAACCCGGAAGCTAAGCCTTTCAGCGCCGATGGTACTGCAGGGGGGACCCTGTGGGAGAGTAGGACGCCGCCGAACAATCATTGTGGGAAAGCCCCGTGCCAATTGGCACGGGGCTTTTCTGCGTTTCAGGGGCGGTGTACAGGAGCGCCGGTGTACCGGCCCGCTTCAACCCGCCGTCACCAGATGGGTGTCGTACGCCAGGATGACCGCCTGTACGCGGTCACGGGCGCCGGTCTTGGCGAGGATGCGGGAGACGTGCGTCTTCACCGTGGACTCGGCGAGATGGAGGCGTTCGGCGATCTCCGAGTTGGTCCAGCCCTGGCCGATGACGGTGAGGATCTCCGTCTCCCGGTCGGTGAGTTTCGCGAGGCGAGGGTCGGAGGCCGCCGGGGCACCGGGTGCGGCCGGCAGGTGCTGGACGTACGCGTCGAGGAGCCGGCGGGTCAGGCTCGGGGCGACGACGGCGTCCCCGCTGGCCACGGCCCTGACCCCGGACAGCAGCTCTTCCGGAAGCGCGTCCTTGATGAGGAAGCCGCTGGCGCCCGCGCGCAGCCCGTCGTACGCGTACCGGTCGAGGTCGAACGTGGTGACGATGAGGACGCGCGTACGGGAACCGGCCTTGATGATGCGGCGGGTCGCCTCGATGCCGTCGAGGAGCGGCATGCGGATGTCCATGAGGACGACATCGGGCTGGTGGCGGGCCACGAGCTGGAGCGCTTCGTGGCCGTTGGCGGCCTCGCCGACGACCGTCATGTCGTCCTGGCTCTCCAGCAGCATGCGGAATCCGAAGCGCTGCATGGGCTGGTCGTCCGCGATGAGCACGGTCGTCACGAGGGGGAATCCTCCAGGGGCAGGAGGAGCCGTACCCGCCAGCCGGTGGCTGGGCCGGGCCGGCCCGCTTCGAGGGTGCCGTCGTACAGGGATGCGCGTTCGCGCATGCCGGTGATGCCCTGACCGGAGCCGGGCGGGGCGTCGTCACCCGTTCTCGGCGCACCGTTGTCCGAGATCAGGGCCTCCAGTTCCCTGGAACGGTAGACGAGGGTGACCTCCGCCGCCAGGGACGGATCCGGGGCCGCGTGCTTCAGGGTGTTCGTCAGGGCCTCCTGGACCACCCGGTACACCGTCAGCTGCCGCCCCGCGGTGGGCGGGAGAGCCGGTGGTGTGCCGTCGCGGTGCAGGCGTACGGGGAGTCCGGCGGCGCGTACGCGGGCCAGCAGGGCGTCGAGGTCGGCCAGAGTGGGTTGCGGGGCGCGGTCGGCGTCCGCGGGGGGATCGCGCAGGACACCGAGCAGGCGGCGGAGTTCGGCGAGGGCCTGGCGGCTGGTGGTGCCGATGGCGTCCAGGGCCTGGGCCGCGCGTTCCGGGCTCTTGGCCGCCGCGTACGCACCGCCGTCCGCCAGTCCCGTGATCACCGACAGGTTGTGGCCGATGATGTCGTGCATCTCCCGGGCGATGCGGGCCCGTTCGGCGGCGGCGGCGAGCCGGGCCTGCTGGTCCCGTTCGCGTTCGAGCCGGTCGGCGCGGTCGACGAGGGCCTCCGTGTACTCCCTGCGGGTGCGGACGACGAGGCCGGCGAGCGACGCGAGGGCGAACGCGTACAGGTGCGGGGCGAAGAGCAGGTTCCACGGGTCCGGGGTGGGGAACGAGCGGATCACCAGCGGGGCGAGCACGATTGCGCCCGCTTGGGCCAGGGCGCGCGGGGGCTGCCGTACCGCGATGGTGAAGACCACGATCTCCTGGAGGAGCGACGCCTGGATCATCGCCCCCGTCCACACGTTGACCAGGGAGACCGGGGCCATGGCCAGCAGGACGGCCAGCGGCCGGCGGCGGCGCCACAGCAGGGGCACGGAGAACGCCGCGCTCATCGCGAGCACCAGGCGCCCGGAGACGTGCGGGTCGGCGGCGACCGTGCGCCAGCCGCCGCTGGACACGTCGAGGACGGCGAACAGCACCCAGAAGGCGGTCAGCAGGCCGTCCCAGACGAGGGGCCGGGCGCGGTCGTGGGCGCGGACGCACTGGATCAGGCGCTGGAGGTGGCCGGTGAGCGGGAGGGGGCCCGGGGCGGGGGTCCGCTCCTCGGCGCGGGGGCCGGCGGGCGGGATCCCGGTGCTCTCGCCCGGCATCCGCCGGTCCGTCGCCGGAGAAGGGCCCGTCCGCCGGTTCTTCGTCCGCTCGTCCACCGCGTGCCCGGCCCCCGTCCGTGTCATGCGTCGCGCCGCCGCAGGAGGACCGCGGCCGTGATCAGTGTCGCCGAGGCCCAGAGGACCAGGGCGAGCAGGGCCCCGCCGGGGGAGGCGGCGCCGGGGAGCGAGGTGGCGGAGCCGAGTACGCCGGCGGACTGGGTGGGGAAGTAGCGTACGGCCGTCTCGACGGGGCCGTACGGGAGCATCGTGAGGATCTCCGGCAGAACCATTACGCCCCCGATGAAGGCGCCGATCGCGCCCGGGACCGAGCGGAGCAGGGCGCCGAGGCCGAGCGCGATCAGGCTGAGGAGCGTGGTCCCGGCCGCGTTGCCGGCGAGGGCGCGCAGCACCCCCGGATCGGTCAGAGAGGCCGCCTGGTCGGTGTCGTGGAGGAAGAGCTGCGCGACCGGGAACGTCACCAGCGACGTGGCGAGCATGACCGCGAACACCGCGGCGGCGAACACGGCGGCCTTCGCCCACAGCACCGGGAGGCGGCGGGGCACGGCGGTGAGCGAGGCGCGGATCATGCCGGTGGAGTACTCGCCCGCGGTGACGAGGATGCCCAGGACGACGGTGCAGAGACTGGCCAGGACGGTGCCGTAGAGCACGAGGACCACGGTGTCGATGTCCGAGTCGCCGCCGTCGGAGGTGTACGTGATGCCCATGACGACGCCGACGGCCAGGACGAGCGCGGCGGCCGAGCCGAGGGTGATCCAGGTCGAGCGCAGGGTGCGCAGCTTGTGCCATTCGGAGCGCAGGACGCGGGCCGGGGTGATGCCGTACGGCGACGGGGGGCGGGTGGTCGCGGGTGCGGGGACGGTGGTGGTCATGCGGGGGCTCCGGTCGGTTCGGGTGCCGTGGTCGGTCCGGGGGTGCTGACGCGGTAGTCGACGGAGGCGTGGGTGAGGTCCATGAACGCCTGCTCCAGGGAGGCGGTGCGCGGCGTCAGCTCGTACAGCGGAAGGCCGTGCGCGGCGGCGAGGCGGCCGATGTGGGCGGCGTCCGTGCCGCGTACCTCGATCTCGTTCCGGCCGGGGGCGCCGCTGATCTCGATGCCGGGGGCGCGCAGCAGCTCGGCGAGGGCGGCGGCCTTCGGGGTGACGACCTTGACGGCGCTGCCGCCCGCGGTGGCGACGAAGTCGGTGACCGTGGTGTCGGCGAGGAGGCGGCCGCGTCCGATGATGACGAGGTGGTCGGCGGTGAGGGCCGTCTCGCTCATCAGGTGCGAGGAGACGAGGACCGTGCGGCCCTGGCGGGCGAGGGACTTGAGCAGGGTGCGGATCCAGAGGACGCCCTCGGGGTCCAGACCGTTGACCGGTTCGTCGAGGATCAGGGTGGCCGGGTCGCCGAGCAGGGCGGCGGCGATGCCGAGCCGCTGGCCCATGCCGAGGGAGAAGCCCTTGACGCGGGTGTGCGCGACGGAGGTCAGTCCGGCGAGGTCGAGGACGTGCTCGACGCGGCTCGGCGGGATGCCGTGGGTGTGGGCGAGGGCCGTCAGATGGTGGAAGGCGGTGCGCCCGGGGTGGATCGAGCGGGCCTCCAGGAGGGCGCCGACCTCGGTGAGGGGTGCGCTGTGGGCGGCGTACACGCGTCCGCCGATGGTGGAGCGGCCCCGGGTGGGGGCGTCCAGGCCGAGGAGCATGCGCATGGTGGTGGATTTGCCGGCGCCGTTCGGGCCGAGGAAGCCGGTGACGGTGCCGGGCCGCACGGTGAGGTCGAGGTCCTGGACGACGGTGGTGCCGCCGTACCGCTTGGTGAGTCCGTATGCCCTGATCATGGGGTCGACGCTAGGGAGCGGGCGGGGGTGCCGGCGTCGGACCGTGGGTGGGATGCGCGGTGCGGCGTAGTACCGGGGTACGACGGACGGGCCCGAGGGGTGCGGGAAGGGCTCCGGCCTGCGGGGAATGCGATTGCGGGGGTGGCCGCGCCCGGGTCAGGATCGGACCATGGACTACGTGATACGGGCCGTGCGGGCCGACGAGTGGCAGCGGGCGAAAGAGCTTCGGCTGGCCGCGCTGCGGGATCCGGTCGCCCATCTGGCCTTCCTGGAGACGTACGAGAACGCCGCGTCGGCCGCCGACGACTTCTGGCGGGACCGCACGCGCAACGCGTCGGAGGACGGCGAGGGCCGGGTGCGTCAGTTCATCGCGGAGGCGCCGGACGGCGGCTGGGCGGGGACGGTGACCGTGCTCATCGAGCGCCCGGACGACGAGGTGCGGTTCGGTGAGGCGGCCGAGGTCGACCAGGCCCATGTGGTCGGGGTGTTCGTGCGGCCCGAGGCGCGGGGTTCCGGGGTGGCCGACGAGCTGTTCCGGGCCGGGACGGAGTGGGCGTGGTCGTTGGACGGGGCGCCCGTCGAACGGGTCCGGCTCTATGTCCACGAGGACAACGCGCGGGCGGCGGCGGTGTACCGCAGGCTCGGCTTCGCGCCGACCGGGAGGAGCGTGCCGATGCCGAACGATCCGCAGGCGCGTGAGGTGGAGTACGCCGTCGCGCGTCCCTGACCGGGCCGCGGCCTCAGAGGGTGGTCGGGGTGCGCAGCTGCTGCGTCCAGCGGGCGCGGGCCTGCTCGGGGGAGCGCAGCAGGGCGACGGTGGGCAGGCCCTGTTCCTCTCCGGCCGTGAGGAGTTCCGGCAGGGCGGGCAGCGGGGCGACGGCGGCGACGTCGTCGAGGACGAGGGTCAGTGGTGGGTCGAGCCGGCCGGCGGATGACCGTGCGGCCACGCGGCGGCCGTGCTCGACCACGTCTGCGGCGAGCGCCGTGAGCAGGGGCATGGCTCCGGGGCCCGAGCGGGGGTTCTCGATCGGTTCGCCGACCACATAGAGGCTGCCCCCCTCGGCCATGAATGATTCCAGGGCGAGGGTGTCGGCCCGGTTCGGTGTGCAGGCGTCCCGGATGTGGACGGAGGCCAGGGCGCCGAGGGCCCTCACGGTCAGCTCCTGGGCCATGTCGCGGCGCTCCGGGTGGGCGGTGAGCGCGGATTCCAGCAGTCCGGCGAGTCCGGAGGCCGCCTTGGGGTGGGTGCGCAGCAGCCGGACCGGTTCGTGGCCGCTGCCGCCGAGGGCCCAGCGGTGGACCTGGCGGAAGGGGCGGCCGTCGATCGCGGCGGCGTGCAGCCAGCAGCGCAGCAGGGTCTCCGCGGTGTCGGCCGTGGCGGCGTCGATGCGGGACTGCGGGCGTACGGGGGCGAGGAGCGCGGCGGCGCGGGCGGCGGCGCGGTCGGGCTGTTCGCAGCCGGTGGTGGGGGACCAGTGGAGCCGGGCCGGGGTGTCGCAGAGGTGGCCGGGGTCGTAGACCAGGACCGGGCCGAGTTTGGCCCGTGCGTCCTTGGTCTCGGCCCAGACGCCGGGGTCCGAGGTGACGACGAGCACGGGGCCGTCCGCCTCGCGGATCGTCTGTACGGCGGTGGGCCGGCGGGTGGCGGCGGGGCCGTAGACGACGCGGGGGGTGCGGGGGGCGGGGACGGCGGGGGCGACGGGTGCGGCCTGGGCGAGGGGGGCGGTGGGCGGGTCCGCGGGGGGTGTCCCGGGTGCCGCGGGTGCCTCCAGGGGTGCTGCGGCCGGTTCGGGGTGGGGGTTCGGGTGGGCTTCGGCTTCGGTGGGGGAGGGCGCGGGACGGGCCGGGGGTGTCTCGTCCGCGTACGCGTGCCGGTCCTGAGGGCGCTGTGCGTGCCGCTGCTCCTGCCGCTGCTCCAGGCGTTCCGCGCGCTGGCGGGCGCGGACGACGCGCCAGCGGGCGAGGACGCCCATGGCGAAGACGGTGAGCACGACCAGGATCATCAGTTCGCCGATGAACAGGCCCCAGAACAGTCCGTACCCGGAGAGTTCTCCGGGCGGGGTGGCGGGCCAGGCGGCCGGGAGGTCGTGCGGGGCGGCGATCAGACGGCGCATGGCGAGCGGGGTCTCGGCGAGGGTGACGGCCGTGGGCCAGCCGCCGTGGGCGAGGAGCCCGGCCAGTCCGGTGGCCGTCCAGGCGAGCAGCGTGAGGCCGAGGAGGAAGGCGATCAGCCCGACGAGGAGCCCGTCGGGGATGCCTCCTCCGCTGCCGCCGTTCCGTCCGCGTGCGTCGCCCTGGCCCTGACCCGTACCCGCCATGTCAGGCCACCGTCGACTCGGACGACTCGTCGAGCCGTTGTCCGTACTCGATGCGTGCCGCGCGTTCCTCCGCCTCCAGTTCGGCGGCGCGTACGTCGTCGGGGAGGAGGCCGGTCGCGGAGGACTCGGTCATGGCGCGGTCGGTGAAGACGAGGGGGCGTTCGGCTTCGGTGATCAGGTGTTTGACGACCTGTACGTTCCCGTTGACGTCCCAGACGGCGATGCCGGGGGTGAGCGTGGGGATGATCTCGACGGCCCAGCGGGGCAGGCCGAGGACGCGGCCGGTGGCTCTGGCCTCGTCGGCCTTCTGGGCGTAGATGGTGCGGGTGGAGGCCATCTTGAGGATGGCCGCGGCTTCCCGTGCGGCGGCGCCGTCGACGACGTCGCTGAGGTGGTGGACGACGGCGACGAAGGAGAGTCCGAGGCGTCGGCCGAACTTCAGCAGGCGCTGGAAGAGCTGGGCGACGAACGGGGAGTTGATGATGTGCCAGGCCTCTTCGACCAGGAAGATGCGCTTCTTCCGGTCGGGCCTGATCCAGGTGTGCTCCAGCCAGACGCCGACGATCGCCATCAGGATCGGCATGGCGATCGAGTTGCGGTCGATGTGGGAGAGGTCGAAGACGATCAGCGGGGCGTCGAGGTCGATGCCGGCGGAGGTCGGTCCGTCGAACATGCCGCGCAGGTCGCCGTCGACGAGCCGGTCCAGGACGAGGGCGACGTCAAGGCCCCAGGCCCGTACGTCGTCTATGTCGACGTTCATCGCCTCGGCGGATTCCGGTTCCGGGTGGCGGAGCTGTTCGACGATGTCCATGAGGACGGGCTGGCGGTCGGTCGTCGTCTCGTTGACGTAGGCGTGGGCGACCTTGAGGGCGAAGCCGGAGCGTTCGTCGAGGCCGTGGCCCATGGCGACTTCGATGATGGTGCGGAGCAGGGCGAGCTGGCCGGTGCTGGTGATGGAGGGGTCGAGCGGGTTGAGGCGGATGCCGCCGTTGAGGGCGGAGGTGGGGTCGAGGCGGATGGGGGTGAGGCCCAGTTCCTGGGCGATCAGGTTCCATTCGCCGACGCCGTCCTCGCCCTGGGCGTCCAGGACGACGACCTGGCGGTCGCGGAAGCGCAGTTGGCGCAGGACGTACGTCTTCTCCAGGGCCGACTTGCCGTTGCCGGACTCGCCGAGCACCAGCCAGTGCGGGGCGGGGAGCTGCTGCCCGTACAGCTGGAAGGGGTCGTAGATGTAGCCCTTGCCGGAGTAGACCTCGCGGCCGATGATCACCCCGGAGTCGCCGAGTCCGGGCGCGGCGGTGGGCAGATAGACGGCCTGGGCCTGTCCGGTCGAGGTGCGGACGGGCAGTCGGGTCGTCTCCACCTTCCCGAAGAGAAAGGCGGTAAAGGCGTCCGACAACGCGGACAGCGGATCTCGCATGGCGTGACTGACCTCCCTCTCGGTGTCGCGGACTGGCGGTTAGCGGCGGATGCCGGTGGCGAACGGCAGGGTGTTGACGAACGCGCGGTGGTGCTCGCGGTCGCACCACTCCAGCTTGAGGTAGGACTTGCCGGCCGAGGCGCGGATCGTGCGCTTGTCGCGGGCGAGGGATTCCGGGGAGCGCGACGACACGGTGATGTACCCCACGAGGTTCACCCCGGCCGCGCCGCTGGCGAGATCTTCACCCCGCTGGTCGAGTCGGCCGTGGGCGGCGATGTCGCGGGGGTCGACGGTGCGGTTCATCTTGGCCTGGCGGCTGGCCTCGGCCTCGTCGTTGGTCTTCTCGGTGAGCATCCGTTCGATGGCGACCTCGGTGGGTTCGAGATCCATGCAGACCGCGACCGTGCGGATGACGTCGGGGGTGTGGACGAGGAGCGGGGCGAGGAAGTTGACGCCGACGGGGGTCATCGGCCACTCCTTCACCCAGGCCGTGGAGTGGCACCAGGGGGCGCGGGTGGAGGACTCGCGGGTCTTGGCCTGGAGGTAGGTGGGTTCGAGCGCGTCGAGTTCGGCGGGCCAGGCGTTGCGCTTGGTCATGGCCTGGATGTGGTCGATGGGGTGGTCGGGGTCGTACATCGAGTGCACGAGGGAGGCCAGGCGGCTCTGGCCGAGCGGCTGGCGGACGCGGATGTCGGCCTCGGCGAGGCGGGCGCAGATGTCGGTGAGCTCGCGGGCCATGACGACGGCGAGGCCGGCGTCGCGGTCGAGTTTGCGGCCGGCCTGGGGGCGGGCGGCGCGGGCCATGGCGTGGGCCTCGGCGGCGAGCTCGCGGGTGTAGTGCATGCAGGCGACGAGGTAGGCGCGGTGCTGCTCGCTGGAGGTGGAGACCATGGACTGGAGCTGGTCGTAGGAGTCCTGGAGCCAGGCCGGGGAGGTGGGGTCGCCGCGCTGGGCGACGTCCTTGGCGTGGGCGTCGGGGTCGGCGGGGAGGGTGCGGGCGAGCATCTGGATGCGGGTGACGAAGCCGTCGCCGTTGGCGACGTGCTTGAGGAGGGTGCCGAACCGGTCGACGAGGGCTTCCTGGTCCTCGCTGTCGCGCAGGCCGACGCCGGGGCCCTCGATCTCGATGGCGGCGGTGACGGTGCGGCGGTCGGCGTGCAGCAGGACGGCGATCTCGTCCGGGCCGAAGGGGGCGGCGAGCCAGCTGATGCGGCCGATGCCGGGGGGCGGGCCGATCTCGACCTCGCGCCCGTCGGCGCGGACGCCGGCCTCCATGGCGGCGGAGCGGTAGGTGGTGCCGCTGCGCAGGGTGCGCTTGAAGCTGCGGTTGATCTCGAACCACTTGTAGAAGGTGCGGTGCTTGTACGGGACGTAGACGATCGCCAGGGCGAGCAGCGGGAAGCCGGTGAGCAGCACGATCCGCAGGGAGAGGACGGGGATGAGGAGCCCGCTCATCATGCCGAGGAACGCGCCGCCGATGATCAGCGCGATCTCGCCGGTCTCGCGGTTCTTGCCGACGATCGCGTTCGGCCGGGCGCGGCCGATGAGATACGTACGGCGGGGCGTGATGGGCTGGGCCTGCGTGCTCAACGCCCGCCACCTCCTGTGCTCTTGTTACCTGAACTGCCTGGTCCACCGGTGCCGCGGCTGCCGTGCGGGGTGCCGGAGGTGGGGCCCGAACCGCTGCGGGGCGGGGGTGCGGCGGAGGGGACAGATCCGCCGCCGACCCCGCTCCCGGAGGTGCGGGAGCTGTGTGCGGCGACGCCGCCGCTGACGGCGTTGGCGGGGCGGGCGCCGCCGGAGCCGCCGGAGCCGCTGTCCTGGCCGCCCCGGCTGCTGTGGGTCTTGATGCCCTGGGAGACGAGGGCGGCGGGGGAGCTGATCAGGGCGGCGGCCTGGGAGCCGTCGGTGGCCTGTTTGCGGTTGGTGCGGGCGCCCTGGATCTCGTCGCCGAAGCCGGGGACGAAGCGGTAGATCATGCCGGAGGCGAAGATGGCCAGCAGGATGATGGCGAGTCCGGAGACGACGGCGGAGAAGGCGTCGGGGCCGTCGCCGGAGGACAGGGCGCCGGCCAGGCCGAGCACGATGACGATGACCGGTTTCACCATGATCACCGCGATCATGATGCCCGCCCAGCGGCGTACGTGTCCCCACATGTTCTTGTCGACGAGGCCGGCGTACACGACGGTTCCGAGGAGGGCGCCGACGTAGAGCAGGGCGGCGCGGATCACGAGTTCCAGCCAGAGGATGCCGGCGGCGAGGATCGACACCAGGGAGACGACGATCAGCATGATCGGGCCGCCGCCGATGTCGGAGTCCTTCTTGAGCGCTTCGGCGAAGGACCCGAAGAACACGTCCGTCTGGCCGCCGGACGAGGAGGCGATGACCTCCGTGACGCCGTCGGTGGCGGACACGATCGTGTACAGGATCAGCGGGGTGAACGCCGAGGCGAGCACCGTGAGCCACAGGAAGCCGATGGCTTCCGACAGGGCGGTGGTGAGCGGTACGCCGCGGATGGCGCGTTTGGCGACGGCGAGGAGCCAGAGGACGAGCGTCAGCACGGTGGAGGCGGCGAAGACGATCGCGTACTGCTGGAGGAAGCGGGTGTTCGTGAAGTCGACGTTCGCGGTGCTCTTGACCGCGTCGCTGAGCTTCCCGACGATCCACGCGGCGGCGTCGGCACAGCCTCGGCCGAGGGAGGTGAGGGGGTCCAGGGCGGGGTCGGTGCTGTTGGGGGTCTTCGCCTTGGGGGCGGGGTCGCCTTCGCAGTACTGACGTGCGGGGCCGGCAATAAGGCTGCACGCGTCACTGCTTTTGCCCGGCTCTGGACTGGGCGAGGGGGCAGCGGCCACGCGACTGGCGAACATGAACACGCTTGTCTGGATTGCTGCCATCGCCGCCGCAAGGGCTCTGGCGCGAAGCCGGAAGTTAGCGAGCATAGGTGAACCCTCCGAAACCGTTCACCGCGTCGGCGATCTCGTCTGAGCCGGATACCGGGTTGTCGCCTGTGACGGGGGTCGGGCCCTGCTTCTGTCCTGTCTCGACGATCTTCCAGTCTGTTCCGTCCCACTTGAGCTTCATCGTTACCGTGAACCAACCGCTGGTGACGGGTTTTGTGGACTTCTCGCCCGTGAGTCCGAACAGGCCCGTGCACCAGACTTCTACTTCTGTGGCCTCGGAGGTGTACTGCTTGATCTGTGTGCCCGCGGGCAGGGTGCGGTTGACGAAGGTCGACCCCGAAGGGGCACTGCCATCGCTATTGAGCCCGATCTGTGCAAGGAAACCCTGGGAATAGTCGGCGTCAAAGCCTTCTTGAAGCGCAGCTTTCGTATCGGGATCGGCCAGGGCTTCGACGATTTCGTGGCGTCTGGCCTCGTTGAACATGCCGTCCGACCCTAGGACTGCGGCATAGTTCGCCGCCGCGCTCTGCGCCCCCTGTTCGTCATGGGCGAACCCCGACGGGATCGTCCCGTTCCTCCCCGGCACCGGCTTGGTGCCGGTCGGGGAGGTCGGGGTTGAGGTGGCGTTCTTGTCCTTGGTGTTGGGGGCGCCGTTGGTGTCGTTGTCGTCGCCGCCCATGTTGGCGAAGGCGATGGCGCCGAGGAGGACGACGATGACGCCGACGACGGTGACGAGGGAGCGGGAGGTCCGGGCGGGGCGGCGGGGGGTGTAGGGGTCGCCCTCGCGGTCGGGGAGGCGGGTGCGGGTCTGGCGGGTGCCGCCGATGGTGCTGTAGCCGTCGTCGGTACGCCCCGAGTCGCTGCCGTAGCCGTCGTCGTGACTCATGCCGCGTACGCCCCCTCAACCGTTGCCTGGACCATGCCGTAGTACGACGGTAGCCGTGCTGGTTCCCGCGTGGACGCGGTGTGGTGACTCGACATCAGGGAGACGCAACCTCTGCCGGTGGGCACGACGGGCGGATGAGGGGACGGGGGCCGGTGGGGTGGGAGCGGCCGGGCGAGCCGGGGTGGCCGGGGGGCGGTCAGACCGCCATTCCGTAGACGATGGTGAACAAGGTTCCCAGCGATCCGATGATGAACACACCGGTCAGGCCCGCGACGATCAGTCCCTTGCCCTGTTCCGCGCTGAACGTGTCGCGCAGCGCGGTGGCTCCGATGCGCTGCTTGGCCGCGCCCCAGACCGCGATGCCGAGGCAGAGCAGGATCGCGATCGCCATCACGACCTCGATCATCACGCGGGCCTCGTTGCCCAGGGTCCCGAACGGCCCCCAGTTGGGGGCGATTCCGCCGATGATGGTGGTGATGTCGCCCTTTTCCGCTGCCAGGATCATGTAAGTCACCGCCCCTGTTGGGTAGTTCGGAGCCCGCACCGCATGGCGCGGGTCACCCTCTATCTTCGCTGATGAAACTGCTCTCGTACGACGACTTGTCGCCTCTCTTTATCCGGATCTCGCACATCTGACCGGTCCGGCGGTCCTGACCTGCGGATCGAATCGATGTGTGGGCTATGTACGTATGGTTACTCTGTGTATCACGGGGGGTGACGCCGGGCAATGACTGGCCTCGCGCCACCCTGGCCGAGACCCGTGCGCCCACGGGAACCGGGGCCTGAGCACCGGTCAGGAGCCCTGCGCGGGGACGTGGAGGAGGGAGTGACGGGGGATCAGGGGGCGGGGAGGGGTCCGCCAGGCGGGCGGGGGCCGGAAATCGCACCAGGAGCCGTCGAAGGGAAAGGTTCCGGCCTCGGCGAGCCGGGCCACGCGGGCCCCCTCGGCCCGGATGGCGACCGCCTGCTCGGCGGTCCAGTACGCGGGGTGTCCGGTCTTCTCGGCGAAGGACTCCTCGTCCTTCCAGCGCCAGGTCCGGTCCGGCGCCACGGTGAGGTCGAGTTCGTGGTCGGCGATGTCGATGTCGTCGCCGTGGTGGACCCGGTGTTCGAGGTTGACGTACCAGCCGCGGAACCTCCGTCCGCGGCCGAAGAGCCAGAGGACGGAGTGCGCGGCACCGGTCGGCTGGTAGAAGAGGGCGTCGCCCATCGGCCAGCGTCCGGCCACGACCGGATACCCCCCGGCGGGGCGTTCGTGCGGGGCGATGTCCCGCAGGTGGGTGCCGCGCGGCAGCGCCGTACGCCACATCGGGGTGCCGGTCTCCATCCACACCAGCTGCCCCTCGGGCGTGCGTTCGACGAGGCGTACGGGGACGGAGGTGCTGAGGTGGCCGCCGATGAAGAAGTTCCAGCGGAGGATCTGCCCCGGGCGGTGCGCGGGGGCGGGCAGGGGGGAGGGCGTGGTGCCCTCGCGGGCGCCGCCCGCGGAGGTACCGCCACCGGTGGTGTGCCGGGACGGGCCACCGCCCGCTGTGTGCGGGGACGTGCCGTTGCCCGCTGTGTGCTGTGCCGTATCGCCGCCGGCCGCGTGCTGGGCCGTACCGCCGGCCGCTGTGCGCGGGGATGTGCTGCCGCCCGCTGTGTGCTGGGCCGTACCGCCGCCGGCTATGTGCTGGGACGCGCGGGCGTCGTGTTGCGCGCCCCCGCTCGCGACATCCTGTTTGTCGGCTTTCATGCATGTGATCATGCCCGCGAGGGGTCCCCGGAACACGTGCGCGGCGCGGGGCCCGCCGGTCGTCGGCGGGCCCCGCGACTCCGCGTGGTGCAGACGGAGGACCCTAGATCGTGACGCGGCTGCACTCGTCGGGGCCCGGGGTGACGGGCTTGAAGTACCAGCCGAGGGCGCGCGCGGTGTTCGGGCCGTAGATGCCGTCGGCGGCGACGCCGGCCTTCTTCTGGGCGCGGATCAGGGCCAGGCGGGTGTTCTCGCCGAATTCACGGTCCACGCTGAGCTTCTCGCCGTAGCACTTGTTCAGGGTCAGCTGGAGAGCCGATACGGCGTTGCTGTTGGAGCCCTTGCTCATCTGGCAGGTCTTGTTGGTGCCGTAGGAGGGGATCTTCGCCTCGCCGGCCCACTCGATGAAGGAGGCGCGGACGGTGACGGTCGAGTTGCACCAGCTGATGGCCGCCGCGGGCGTCGCCGTCAGGAGGGTGCCCCCCAGGCCGGCGCATACGAGGGCGCCGGCGGCGAGAGCGGCCTTCGTGCGGGTGATCGGGTTCCTTGCCATGGTGCGTTCTCCTCGGATCGTGGTGCGGTGCGGTGGGGTTGGGCGAGGTGGGACAGGGATGAGGTGGGGCGGGAAGGGGTGCGCGGCCTCAGCGGGCCCGGTACGAGGACCGGCCACGGGGCTGGGACCGGGGCTGGGGCCGGGTCTGGGACTGGGCCAGGCGGCGGGCCTGCTTGCGGCGTTCCGGGGCGGCCGGGTCCTCCGGGGCCCCCGCGCGTGGCCCGCCCGCGCGGCCCGAGCGGTCGGCCAGGGCGCGGGTGAGGCGGGTGAGGGTGCGGGTGCCGGGTTGTACGTCGATCTGGAAGTGGCCCGGTGAGGCGGGCGCCAGATCGAGGCCCCAGCGCACCGTGCCCTCGCAGTCGGCGAGGATGTCGCGGACGACGGCGGTCTGGTGCGGCCACAGGCCGTCCGCCGCGCCGGGCAGCACGAGCGCGGTGCCGGAGAGGCGGTTGGAGGCGTACGCGGCCCGGACGGCGCGGTCCGTGGTGTGGCCCAGGACGTCCGCCGTGCCGCGCAGCGGCAGCACCTCGTAGTGCCAGCGGCGTGCCACGTGCAGGAGGACGGCGGCCGCGGCGGGGCGGAGCGCGACGGTGGCGGGGGAGCCCTCGACGGCGAAGGTCTCGACGGCGTCGGGGTCGATGGGCCAGCCGTTGGCGCTGTGGTCCGCGTCCCAGGGCGTCGTGTCCGGGACGGGCGCGGCGGGCGCGGTGGGAGCCGTGCGGGGTGCGGCCGTCGCCGGGTGCGGCAGGGCCAGGAGCGCGGCGGTCGCGCCCGCACCCGTCAGGAGTGTGCGGCGGTCGAGGGTCATGAGGCGCCTCCTTCGGCGTCGACGCGGTCGGTGAGCGCCCAGCGGAATCCGAGGAGGAAGGAGTTCAGCTCGGACGCGGGGATGGACGTGGGCAGTTGGTCGGAGTCGAGGCTGCCCTCCAACTGGTAGAGGTTTCCGGCGCTCTGCCAGATGTTGTCGCCGGTCAGCACACCCTTGGCGAGGCGTTCGACGGTCGCGTGGTCGGCGCCGAAGCGGTTGGTGTAGAAGCCGCGCCACCGCGCGTCCGCGTTGATCTCCCCGGCCGCCAGCCGGCCGTAGTACTCCGACACGGCCTCCGACGGCCGCTGTCCGGCCGCCAGCCGGCGGCTGAGGTTGAACGCGTCCGCGTCCTCGATGAAGTCGCCGTATCCGAAGGTGGAGTCCACATCGGTGCGGGCCAGCCGGTCCTGGCAGAACGCCAGGCCGGTGGGGTACGCGTCCCGGGCGCGGCGCCATTCGACGTAGAAGGTCACCAGGTCGCCGCCCCATCCGGCGCTGTCGGCGAGGCTCGCCTCGGCGGTGGAGAACGCGTGGCGCAGGAAACCGGCGGTGGAGGCCATGAGGTGCTGGGTGCCGATGCGCGCCTGGGTGACCGGGTCGGCCAGTTCGCGGAAGTCGCCGATGGAGAGGGACCGGGCCCGCACGTGGTCGATCCAGTCCGGATCGATCAGGCCCAGCAGCACGTTCCACGCCAGGTTGTCGTAGGGCCCGTACCGGAAGAAGTCCGTGACCAGGCGGTTGCGGCTCTTGCCGTCGGGGTTGGCGTAGGAGTCGGCCGCCGCCTCCAGCTGCTGGAGGCCCGCGACCAGGGCGTCGAGGCCCGGTGCCGGGTCGTTCACCGACCCGGAGCCGGGGTCGGTGGTCGGCCGCCAGACGTCGTGGTCGAGGTCGCGCACGCCGTCGCCGTCGAAGTCGTACTCGCGGATCTGGTTGACCGACCAGTTGCGCGGGAGCGGATAGCCGAGGTTCCCGGAGAACCCCCAGGACATGCCGCTGACGAACGACCAGCGCGCCCCGGTGTTGCGGGACACCTGCTCGCACACGTTCCGTGAGCCGTACACGCCGAACTGGTAGTAGCTGCCGTGCTGGGCGAGGATCGAGCGCACCCCTTTGAAGTACGGGACGATGTACTGGTTGATCTCGCTGCCGATGGCGTCGTAGTCGACGGCGAAGTAAATGCAGGTCCCGCGGTTGAAGCCGAAGCCCTTGGCCTTGCGGTAGGCGTTGTAGCCGTCCGCCAGGCCGCGTTCGTAGGTGAATTCGCTCGCCGAGCCGCCGTAGTACTGCGAGATCGGGAAGACCCGCAGTCCGGCGTCGAAGATGGTCCGGAGTTCGCCGGGTTTGATGACCTTGTCGAGCCAGCCGTTGTCGCCTTCCTTCAGCTTCTCGTCCAGGTAGCGGCCGACGAGGCGGTATCCGGCGGCGTGCAGGGCCTGGCCACGGGCGGGGGTGACGGTCGTGATGCCGTCGCAGGCGGTGGCGGCCCGGTACGGGTCGCCGGTGGAGACCAGGAGCTGCGCCCACGTCGGGTAGTCGCCGGTGGTGGTGGCCGGCTGCGGCAGCTGGGAGAACGCCTTGAAGGTGCGCAGCCACTCCCCGTGCTCCGACGCGGTGAAGTCGAAGCTGTACGGGTACTCGCCGAAGTCCTCGTCGTACGTCGGCGAGTTGAACAGGCAGGCGGCCTTGAAGAGGTAGCCCAGCGGGGTGCCGAGGTCCGTGGGGGCGACCGGATGGCTCTTGAGGCCGGCGACCGTGCCGTCGCCGAAGTTGCCGGTGATGCTGCCGGGCGCGATGCCGATCTCGTACTGGATGGCCATCATCAGGCCCTGCTGGACGTCCCGCGAGTACACGCCGTCGCAGGGGACGAGCCGCATGGCGGGGATGCCGGCGCGGAGGACGTACTGGTAGTTCAGGCGTCGCTGGATGCCCTGGACGAGGGTGCTTCCGCCGGTCACCAGGCGGAACTGGTCCATGCGCAGGAGTGCCTGGACCACCCGGGGCCACATCTCGGTGCCGATCGGGATCTCGGGCGGGCAGCCCATGCCGGCCCACAGCTCGCCGAGCGAGTTCCGGGCGGTGGCGTCCCAGGTGTCGGGCGTGGCCGAGCCGTAGTACCCCTTGCACCACAGCGCGTAGTTGTAGACGCGGAGGATGTTCTTGTTGGTCTCGGCGTCGGGGCGCAGGTCGCGGGCCTTGACCTTGGCGTATGTGCCGGGGCCGAAGTTCTGGACGACGGGTGAGATGCCGAGTTCGTGCTGGAGGGCCTGGGTGAGGCTGAGGACGGTGCCCCAGCCGGTGCTGCCGTCCTCGTCGCAGTCGAGGTATCCGTCCACGCCGGCGTAGGTCGCGTTCACCCATTTCTGCGCCGCGAGCACATTCGGGTCGGTCATCGTTCCTCTCCTGGAGGTCGGTCGGTGCGGGCCGGGGGAGGGAGGGCCGGGGCGCGGGTGCGGGCCGGGCGGGCGGCCGGACCGGGGCTCCCCCGAAGACCCCGGTCCGGCCGCGGGCACGGTGGACGCGGTGGGGATCCGGCCCCCGCCGCTCGTGCCGCACCGAGCATCCGCCGTCCCGCCCGGCGGGCGCCAGCGCTGCCGAGGAGGTGGGGTGATCACGGGACAGGACGCCGCTGACCTGCGGTGATCGCGTCCCGGCTGGGGTCGGCGCGGGATGGGCGCGGGATGGGGGCGCACCGGGGCCGGTGTTCTGGCATGCTGACGCCCGGCGCAGCCGGACGCACAGGTGGGGGAACCATGGCGCGGTGGAAGGGTCTGCCGGATTCGCTCGATCCGTATCTGCGGGAGCTGGTCGTGCTGATGCGCGGGCACAAGGACCGCCGGGGGCTGAGCATCGCCGCCCTCGCGGCGCGCACCGGCTTCGGGAAGTCGTCCTGGGACCGCTATCTGAACGGGCGCGCGGTGCCTCCTCAGGAGGCCGTCCAAGCGCTGGCCCAGGTCTGTGGGACGGAGCCGGCCCCGCTGCTGGAGCTGCGTGAACTCGCCGCCGCCGCCCCGCGTGAGGAGGCGGACGAGGGCGGTTCCGCGGCTCCGGAGGCCGGGGCCGGGCCACGGCAGCGCGTCCCGTGGGCCGCGATGGTGCTGTCCAGCGCGACCACGGCCCTGGTGATGCTCCTCGGGCTGATGCTCCTCGCGCCGTGGGAGGGATCGGGCGGCCGTACGGCGGGGGCCGCCGACGCCCGCCCGCAGGCCGGTGCGGTGCATCCGAGCTTCGGGACGTTCACGTACAAGGCCGGGACGACGTACGAGTGCCAGGTCGCGCGGGACGCGGAGGACGGTCTGCTGTACGCGGGCTACAGCCGTACGCGCTCCGAGCAGCTTCAGCGCGACGCCTCGCGCTGGTCGGTCGTGGAGGCGCAGTGCCTCCTGGAACACCGGGGGACGCCGCCCGGCGGGGTGGACGGTGCCTTCGGCAGCAACACCGACCGCGCGGTGCGCCGCCTCCAGGACCGGGCCGGGATCGCGGTGGACGGGATCATCGGCCCGGACACCTGGAAGGTTTTGCGCAAATGACCCGGCTCGTGGGCGCGTCGGGTGGGTGGAAGGCCGGTTGCCGGTGACGGCGGCCGGGCGGGCGCTGCCGCCGGAGTGGGCGGCGCTGTGCCGGACCCTGCGGGAGCTGCGCGCGGAGACGGGCCTCAGTCTGGTGGCGCTCGCCGCCAAGTCCCCGTACAGCAAGTCGTCGTGGGAGCGCTACCTCAACGGCCGTACGCTGCCGCCCCGTCAGGCGGTCGAGCGGTTGTGCGTTCTGGCCGGGGCGGATCCCCGGCGCGCGCTCGCCCAGTGGGAGTTGGCCGAGACGGCGTGGAGCGGCCGGGCGGGCGAGGCCGGGGCGGTTGCGTCGGAGGGGGCGGGTGCTGACGGAGCAGCGTCAGGCGTGACGGCCCCGGACGGCAGGAAGTCGGACGGCAGGGCAGCCTCGGACGGCAGGAAGTCGGACGGCAGGGCAGCCTCGGACGGCAGGGCTTCGGACAGGGCGGTGCCGGTCCCGGGGGCCGGGAGCGGTGCGGAGGGCGGTGCCCGGTGGTGGTCCGGGCGTCGGGCGTATCCGTGGGTGCTGGGCGCGGTGGCGCTGGTCGTGGTCGCCACGACGCTCACGGTGCTGCTCCGCCCCGGTCCGTCGGCGGAGCCGGGCCCGGCCGGGGGCGCGCGGCCCGCGACGACGGCGTCGGCCGTGGGGCCCGGCTGCCACGGACCCGGCTGCACGGGCAAGGACGCCGAGGACCTGGAGTGCTCCAACTTCGCGGAGCCGCCGACGACCCTCGGGGAACAGCGGCTCGACGGAACCGTGGTGAAGGTCCGGCACTCCGCCGTGTGCGAGACGGTCTGGGCCCGCATCGACCGGGGGACGGAGGGCGACGTGGTGGAGGTGCTGGTCCCGGGCGGGCGGACGCAGCGGACCGTCGTCCGGGACCGGTTCGACGCCTCGGCCTCGATCTCCACGCCGATGGCCGCCGCGGCCGGCGATCTGCTGACCCGCGTACGGGCCTGTCTGGTCCGGGACAGGACGCGGCACTGCTTCACCGCCTCGGACCACGGCTGACCACCGCCTCCGCCGGGACCGCCGGACACAGCCCCGTCCGGTCCGGTGGCGGGCCGGGGCCGGGACCCCGGCCGGGCGGCGCGCCTCGGTCGTAGGCGATGCCCCGCGCGGCACCCCTCCGTCGAAGTCAGTCGAAGTCGATGCCCCGCGCGGTCAGGACGGCGGTGTCGAACGACGCGCCTATGCTGCAGTTCTCGATGCCGCCGATCATGCGCAGATGCGGCAGCAGGTCCAGGTCGTCCAGGGACGCGATGTCGTAGAGGTCGTCCTCGCCGTCCCAGACCGGTGAGCACTCCTGGTACACCCGGAGCCCGCCGTCGACGTCGAGCGTGTCGACCGTCGCGAGCAGCTCCGGACTGATCTCCAGCGCCTCGAAGTACGCGCGCGCCTCGGGGAGCACGGTGTGTGCGAGGCCGTTGGCGTACGCGTACCCCTGGGGGTCGTTGATCCCCTTCTCCTTCAGGCGGTCGGCGATCCGGAAGGCCGGGGTGAGCGCATCGGTGGCGTACATGAGGCGCTCGATGACGAGCAGCTTGAAGTTGAAGTCGCGGAAGGTCGTCATGCGGCCGAGCGTAACGGCCGGGTCCGACAGCGAGCCCTCGTGCGTGTGTGGTTGACACCGTTGGCTATCACCATTAGCTTTTAGCTATTCCAGTTAGCCACTGGTCGGTGAGCAGGTGGACCGGCCGGACGGTCACGTCAAACAGGGGGTTGTGATGACCGAGTACCTCACCGTCGACGGCGGCACCATCGCGTACGAGGTCGCCGGGGCCGGTCCGCTGATCGTTCTGGCGCACGGCATGGGCGACAGCCGCGTCGCGTACCGGTCGGTGGTGCCGGCGCTGGTGGCGGCGGGCTACCGGGTGGCGGCGGTCGACCTGCGCGGCTGCGGCGAGTCCGGCACCGCCTGGTCGGACTGGAGCCGCACGGCCATCGCCGGTGACCTGATCGCGCTCGTACGCCACCTGGGCGGGCCGGCGGTCCTCGTCGGCCACTCGATCTCCGGAGGGGCGGCCACGATCGCCGCCGCCCAAGAACCCGCCCTGGTCAGCGCGGTCGTGGAGCTGGCGCCGTTCACCCGGAAGCAGTCGTTCCGGCTGAGTGACCTGCGGGTCGGGCGGCTGCGGCGCGGGATGACGCGGCTGCTCGGCGCGGTGATGTTCGGCAGCCTCCGGCTGTGGCGCGGCTATCTGGACGTCGCCTACCCCGGGGCGAAGCCGGCCGGCTGGGAGGCGCGGCTCGACGGGATCGGGGCGATGCTGAGCGAGCCCGCCCGGATGAAGGCGTTCCAGGGCATGGGCCGTTCCGCGCCGACGGACGCGGGCGAGCGGCTGTCCGACGTCCGCTGCCCGGTCCTGGTCGTGATGGGTACGCTCGACCCCGACTGGGCCGACCCGCACGCGGAGGGCACGGCCGTCGTCGACGCCCTGCCGGCCGGTCTCGCCCGCCTCGACATGATCGAGGGCGCCGGGCACTACCCCCACGACCAGTTCCCCGACCAGGTGGTTTCGCTCATGCTCGCTTTCCTCGCATCGGACGCCGTCCGTGCCTAGGGCCGGCCTCGACACGGCCTCCGTGGTCGCGGCGGGTGCGGCCCTCGCCGACGAGGTGGGCCCGGGAAACCTGACGATGGGCTCCCTGGCCCAGCGGCTCGGCGTACGCGCGCCGTCCCTGTACAAGCACGTGGCCAACCAGGAGGACCTCAACCGCCGCATCGCGGCCCTGGCCCTGGAGGAGGCCGCCGAGACGGTCGGCGGGGCCGTCCAGGGGTACGCGGGCCGCGACGCCCTCGCCGCCGCCGCGCGTGCGTTCCGCGCCTTCGTCGTCGAGCACCCCGGCCGGTACGCCGCCGCCCTCGGCCTGGCGCCCACCGGCCCGGACGACCCGCTCGCCGCCGGAAGCCGGAGTCTGCTCGCCGTGTTCTCCGCCGTCCTGCGCGGTTACGAGATCGCGGATTCTCAGATGCCCCACGCCCTGCGCATGCTCCGCAGCCAGTTCCACGGCTTCGCCACCCTCCAGGCGGCCGGCGGCTTCCGCTGGAGCACGGACGTCGACGAGAGCTTCGACTGGATGATCACCTTCATGGACCACGGGCTGCGGAGGCTCTGAGGAGTGGTGTGCGGCGGGGTGCCGGGGAAGGGACCTTCCCTCGCCCCTGGTTCACCCGAACCCGTGACGGTCCGTGCATCTCGGCCCTAAGGTGTGCCGGTGATCTTCAACAGGAAGCCCCGGGTTTCGCGCCTCACCGACCTGCTGTCCGAGCTGGAGGAGGCCGTCTCGCTCCGCGACGGCGACCGGACCGGACAGGCCTTCAACGCCGTGCTGAACACGGTCCAGTCGGCCTCCGACGCCGAGTGCGCCGACGCCGGTCCCCGGCTGGCGGCCCTGATACCCGCCTTCCCGCCCACCGGCCCCCGCCCCGTGCTGGCGATGGCGGCCGGCTACTGCGTCGAACGCGGTGCCGACCCCGTGGCCTGTGCGGAACCGGTCATCGACGGCGTACGCAAGGACCTGCGGGACGCCCTTGAGTTCGCCCGCCGCTGGAACGCGGGCGGCCCGGCCGGGGAGGCGCTGCCCGAACCGGACCAGAAGATCATCGACGACGCGCTCCTCGCCCGCCTGGACGACGACCCGTACGAGGCGACCCGCCTCGCGCTGGCCTGGTGCTCGCTCGACACCTGGCAGCCGCCCGCCCTCGCCGTGCTCTGCCGCAGCACCGAGGTCCGCAGGCGGTACGGGGCCGCGCTGCTCCCCGAGTCCCGGGCGGTGGAGGCCCTGGAGTGCCACGACCTCAAATGCCTGTCCTACGCGGCGGCCGTCCTCGACGACGAACCGCTCATCGTCCTCCACCGGCCCACGGGCGCCGGGTTCGAGGTGCGGATCGGCGGCATCGGGGACAACTTCCAGCTGCACACCCTGCTCGCCCACGTCCTGATCGGCGGCGGCCACCTGCCCGGCACCGCGCCCTCGGCGGAGAGCGTCCGCCTGGCGACCGACCCCGCGCCCGCCGAGGGGCGCAGCGACGCCGTCGCGACCGGCAGCTTCGAACTCCTCGCCCCGGACGGCGAACGCATCTGGAACGAGGGGCTCCCCGAGGACATCCCGGTGGTCGGGGACCGCCGCCTCCTCGTCCTCGACACCCCCGCCTACACCCGCAGCTGGAACGCCGACCGCTTCTTCCCGCACCTTCCGGGAACGGCCGCGCTCAGCCGCGTCCTCCCCGCCGAGGAGGCCGGCGCGTGGTTCGCCCGTACGACCCTGCCCGCCGGGGCATGATCGGCACATGACCAGCGGCGACCGGCGACGGACCGGCGGGCCGGCCGGTCGCCGGGGCATCAGCAGGGGGGAGGACGCCGTCATGAGCCGTGCCACCGAGGAGTCCAACCGGCGGATGCTGCGGGCCAGGGACGCCATGGACCGCGCATACGCCGAACCGCTGGACGTCGCGGCGCTGGCCCGGCTCGCCCATGTCTCCGAGGCGCACTTCTCGCGGACCTTCCGCGCCACGTTCGGCGAGACGCCGCACCGCTACCTCCAGCGGCGCCGCGTGGAGCGCGCGATGTTCCTGCTGCGCGAGACCGACCGCAGCGTCACGGACATCTGCTTCGAGGTCGGCTTCGGCAGCACGGGCACGTTCAGCCGCACCTTCAGCGCCGTCGTCGGCCGGTCACCCCGGGCGTACCGCAGGGACGCGGTGGCCGCGGGCGTCCCCACCTGCTTCACGATGGCGTGGACCCGGCCCAGCGGCTGAACGGCCGGGCCGGGGACGGGCCGAGGGGACGCGGGGCCGGTGACGGGGCGTCGGGCCGGCCGCCGGAGCCGAACCGGGAACGGAACCGGAGGGGGAGGAAACGAACCGGGACCGGGACCGAACCGGGACCGGGCCCGGAACCGAGCAGTTTCGGATAAGTTTTCGCGCCGCGGCCTCCCTAGCCTGGACGCATGTTCACCGCCATCACGCACTCGCAGATGTACGTACTCGACCAGGACGAGGCCCTCGACTTCTACGTCGGCAAGCTCGGCCTGGAGATCGCCGCCGATGTCGACCTGGGTTTCATGCGCTGGCTCGCGGTCAGCGTGCCGGGACACCCCGAGCGCCAGCTCCTGCTGGAGCGGCCGGGGGCGCCGGCGATGTCCGAGGAGACGGCGGCGCAGGTCCGCGACCTGATCACGAAGGGGGCGATGGGCGGCTGGCTCATCCTCACCACGGACGACTGCCGCAAGACCTACGAGACGCTGCTCGCCCAGGGCGTCGAGTTCACCGAGGAGCCCACCGAGCGCCCCTACGGCATCGACTGCGGCCTGCGCGACCCGTTCGGCAACCGCCTCCGCTTCACGCAGCCGAAGACCGACTGACCCCGGCCCGGAAACAGACCGGCCCCGGACTCCGGGCCCCCGTGGACAGGGGGTTCGGGTGGTCCGGGGCTCCGGGCGCGGTCCGGCCGGGGAGGTCAGGGCTTGGTGGTGGCCGACTGCATGGAGGACACGGCGTCCGCGATCGACGTCCGGTAGAGGCCCAGCTTCGGGGTGCCGACCTTCGCGCCCGGGGGGAGCGGGTAGCCCTCCTGCTCGGCGTTGGACATGTTGTCGCCGTCGACGAGCACGTTCATCTCGTCCGGCCAGGTCAAGCCGTTGCCGCCGCCCGGGTTGATGTCGATGACGGCGAAGGCGGACGCCCCCGGCCTGACCGGGTACGCCGGGGCGCCCCCGAGTCCGCCCGGGACGAGCGGGATGACGTCACCGCTGTGGTCCGTGGCGTTCTGGGCACCGATGCTGACGCGCGGGTAGTAGCTCAGACCGCAGGAGGAGGGCCCGTTGTTGGCGACCTGGATGACCTGCTGGGTGGCCGAACCCTCCCGGGGGTAGACCCGCACGGTCAGGTCCCCCTTCTGGCACGGGTGCTTGTACGCGTAGTCGTCGCCGGTGTTCCCGCCGCCGCCGCTGGAGGTGCCGGTCTTCGTGGCGCCGCCCGTGGACGTGCCCGCACCCGAGCCGGACGACTTCGCGGAGTCTCCGCCGGAGTTCCCGGAGCCGCCGCCGGAGGTCGTGGTGGCGGCGTCCGAGGTCTGGCCGCCGTCCTTCGACGTGGTCGTGGCCTCGGCGGAGGACGCCGGGCCGGCCGACTTCGTGCCGCTGCCGTCGTCGCCGCCGCAGGCGGTGAGCGCGAGGGCGAGGACGGCGGTGGCGGCGGCACCAAGGGTGGCGGTGCGCCGGCGGGTGCGGATCGTACGCATGAGAAATCCCCGATGTGTGTGGCGGTCGAGTGGGACGGTGCGGTCGCGGCCCGGACTCGGCGGCGAACCGCTCCCCCGTCCGGCCTGCTGACTTCTGAAGCTTCCCGCCCTCCGCTCATGTCCGGCTAACGCCTCCCTGACGTCCCGCTGATGTCCGTCGGGAGGGCTGCGGCCCCCGTTCGGTCGGGCATCCTTCGGGTGGGCGCGTGCACGGCCTCGGGCACGGAAGACGTCTGTGCGCTACGTCACCCGTGACTTCTGCGGTCTGATCACCGTTAGATGTGATGTGCCCAAGCCTGCCGTCTCGGTCGAGACCCCCTCGTTGACCGCTCCGGAACCCGCGCCCGTGCCCTTTCTGCTGACGCCACGGCAGGGAGACGCCGCGCGTGAACTGCTGTCGTACGTGGCGGGGCTGCCGCTGACGACAGCCGACGCGCAGTTGCTGGCCGTCGTCGTGGGAATCCGGGCGGCGCGGGCCGGGGTGGGCAACCTGACCGGGACGGATCTGCGGTCCCTGCGGCTGGACGATCCGGAGGCGGCCGTCGCGGAGGTGGCGGGCGCCGGCTGGCGGGTGCCGGACGCGCTGCTCCACGGGGAGCCGGACAAGCCCGCCGGGATCGTGGTCCCGGAGATGGCGCCGGGACCGGACCATGTGATGCCGCTGGGCAAGGGCACCCGGTCCAAGGTCTCGGGATGGGCCATGCGGGCGCGGATGGCCAAGCCGGTGAAGAAGACCTCGTCGGCGGTCCGGCTGGCCGCCCTGTTCCTGGCCGCGCACAGCACGGACGAGCTGGTGGGCGAGGCGCCCGCCGACTTCCCCGCCGTCTGTTACGGGGCGGTGCCGGTGCTCCTGGAGAAGGGGTTCCTCGCCGAGATCACCGGGCGTACGTACCGGCTGGGCGACGGCGTCCGGCATCTCGCCGGGCGCTTCCGCACGCCCGAGGAGGCCGCCGCCCTGGAGGCCGCCGAGGCCGAGCGGCGGGAGGCGCGGAAGGCGGCGGCCGCCGCCGCGCTCGTGGAGATCACCCCCGCGCAGTGGGCCGCATGGAAGGGCGGCCTCAGCCCCGCGCTGCTGCGGCACGTGGAGTCGGTCGAGCAGTGCGCGCTCTGCCAGTGCACGTTCTCCCGGGTGACCAAGGCGTTCATGTCCGAACCCACCCCCGTGCCCGCGCCCCGCCCCGAGAGCGGCGCCCTGGAAGCGTGGCACCTCCGGTACCCCGAGGCCGGCCGCGAGGCCGCCGAGTTCACCGTCGCCTTCCGCGTCGAGCACGGCCACGGCCCTTCCTACGGTCAGCTCTGGAAGGGGCTCGGCTGGAAGAAGCTCTCCCGGGCGCTGCGCGGCCTCGTCATCAGCGGGCTCATCGCCGACGGCTGGCTCACCGAGACGGCCCCCGTGCCGTGGACCTTGCGCCCGGGGAAGGCCGCCCAGCGGCAGGGGATCACCCTGCCGGGACAGACGCCCGCCGCACGGGGCGCGGCGAAGGGGACGGGTACGGCGCGGTAGGCCGTGTGGCCGGGACGCGTGGCCGGAACGCGTGGCGAGGCCGCGTGGTGAGGCCGGGTGAGAGGCCGGGGCCGGTGCCCGGCTAGCCGGCCGGGTGCTCGGTGGCGGGCGGGGCCCCGTCCCGTACGGACGCACGGGACGCCAGCACCAGTTTCGCCGCGATGAGCAACGCCGTGACCAGGCCGGTCAGCAGGACCGGGGACGGGGTGAAGGTCACGGCCAGGACCGCGACCGCGGCGAGCGGCTGGAGCAGGGTGGTTCCGGCCCACAACGCGGGCCCCCGGTGGTGGAGCAGCCACACCAGCGTGATGAAGACGGCCACCGGGACCGTGTAGACGGCCGCCGCCGCGCGCTCCGACAGATGCCCGTGCCCGTTGGCGTGCGCGACGTTCAGCGCGAGGCCCGCGCCGACGGCCGCCGCCGAGGCGAAGACGGCGTAGTGGCCGTACCCCCACATCAGCGCCGCGCGCAGGGAGTCCAGGCGGACGGGGGTGCGCGGGGCGAAGTACAGCCACCACAGGGCGAACACCGTGAGGATGCCGCCGACGACGAGCGGCGCCAGCTCGCCGATGCCCGCCTCGCCGTCGAGCGCGGCCCGTACCGCCCCGGTCGCCGCCGTGATCGACTCACCGAGCACGATCAGGGTGAACAGCCCGTACCGCTCCACGATGTGGTGCGGGTGCCAGGTGGTGGTGATCCGGTGCTCGGCCCAGGCGGGGACGGCGAGTTCGGCCACGACGAGGACCGCGAACGTCACACCGCCCACGCTCTCCGGCAGGGCGAGCCGTACGACCCAGCCGATCTGCACCAGGAAGATCCCGGCCGCGTACCGCAGACAGCACCCCCGCCGCTCGCGATCGGCCCGCGCGGCCCGCAGCCACTGCGTGACCATAGCCAGCCGCATGATCACGTAACCCCAGGTGATGACCGTGAAGTCCTCGTGCCGCAGCGCCTCGGGCGCGCCCGCCGCCAGCACCAGCGCGCCGGTGATCTGCACCAGGGTCAGCAGCCGGTACGGGACGTCGTCGGTGTCGTAGGCGGAGGCGAACCAGGTGAAGTTCATCCACGCCCACCAGATGGCGAAGAACACCATCGCGTAGCCGAGGACCCCGTGGCCGACGCGTCCCGAGGCCAGTTCCTCCTCGAACGCCGAGGCCGCCTGGGCCACGGCCGTGACGAAGCAGAGGTCGAAGAACAGCTCCAGCATCGTCGCCGTACGGTGCTTCTCGTCGGCGAGGCGGGCGACCATGGGGCGGTGCCAGGCGTCGGCACGGGGCGCGGGGGGTGAATGGCTCATGAGGAGGCATTCTTCCGGCTGTTCCCGCCGCACGGCGGACGCGGCGGCGCCGTCGCGCGTGGGGGACCGCCGTTCCGTGGCGGGTAAACGGGTGGCGGGCAAACGGGTGGCGGGGCGGGGAGGCGCGCTGCCACACTCGGCGGCATGACTCAGGGAATCGAGAACACCCCCACCCGTTGAGCGCCCCGGACGCGCGCGGAGCGCACTCCCCTCGGCCCTCGTTGTACGCCACGGCCCTCCGCGTCCGGCACGCGGAACCGGAAGGACGCTGGTCGACGCCGTACGCGGAGCCGACCGCACGGACCGGCCCAGGAGCCGGCAGAGGCAGAGGCACAGGCAGGGGCAGAGGGAAGCGGCCCCCTCGCCGTACGTGGCCGCAGACGCGTGAGCTGATGACCGGGCTGCTGGCGCCTCTCCTCACGGCCCCGGACCCCGTCCGCGCGGCGCGCGCCCTCCACCGAGGTCTGTCGGATCTCGACCCGCCGGTCCGGCCGCAGCACGTTCCTCGGCTGCTGCGGCAGCTCCCGTCGCCCACCGGTCCCCAGGAAACGGGACGCGTACGGGCGTTCGCGCGGCAGCTGGCCCGTACGGCGGAGCTGCCCACGGCCGCCTGGGTGGGCATCGTCCTCCTCGCCCGGTTCGGTACGGCACAGGACGTGCCCGTCCTGCGGACCCTCGGGTTTCTGCGTGATCTCGTCCCGCCCGTGGTGGCCGCGCTCGACGCGCTGGACCGCCGTACGGCGGCCGTCGTCCGGCTCCGGGACACGGACGGGGCGGGCGGAGCGCGCGCCCTGGCCGCGCTGGCGGAGAACGCCGACGGCCGCCCCGACGCGCGGGCCGTACGGGAGCGGCTCCTCGCCCTGCACCGGGTGACGGCCCCGGAGACGGCCCGCAGGATCGCGGAGGCGGCGGGCCCGGCCGTGGGCTGGGACGAGGGTCCGGGCGGGGACCGTACGGGCCAGGGCCCTGGCGGGGACCGTACGGGTTCCGCCGGCGAGGACGTCGGACCGCCGGTCCGGCGCCTCCGCTCCCAGGCCGACCCGGAACTGACGGCGCTGCTCGGTGCGCTGTTGTTCCGGATGACCAGTCTGCGCGGTGACCAGGCGGAGATCATGGCCTACTCCGCGGCCCCGTCCGCCTACGAGGCGTTCGCGTCCGGGGCCGGCCGGCTCGCGCCGACCCTGGACCACTACGCCCTGGTGGTGTCAGCCGCCGACGAACTGCGCAGCGGTTCCGGTCCGTTGCACCGGTGGCGGCCGGGTCGCCGGGCGGCCGTGCTCGCCGCACTGGATTCCGTTCTGGACCGTCCCGCGTGGAAGGCGGTGCTGCTCGATGATTCCGGTTCCCGCCCGGAAGGGGACCGGAACGGAGTCGGGGACGGTGGAGGAGAAGGCGCGGGGGACGCCGTCGAGCGGCGGCGCAGACGCGCCTGGGCCCGGCGGTCCCGGCTGCGGCGGCCGGCACGCGGTGCGGGGGGTACGGGCGATGCGGTGACCGATGGCGATGAGGCCGGTGTGGGGGCGCGGTTGCGGATCGAGGTGGTCGAGCGCGACCCGGCCGATCCGGACGTCATCGAGGCCCGGATCCTGGTCGACGGACGGCCGCTGGTCCCGGAGTACTTCGGCCGGGGACCGGCGGCCTCACCCGAGTACCTGCTGGACCGGGGCCTGCTGCGGGCCACCGACGAGCCGCGTGAGGTGTGCCTCGCGGAGGCGTACTGCTCCGAGGGCTGCTGCGGAGCCCTGTACGTGACGATCCGTCGCGAGGGGGATGGGGTGCGGTGGTACGGGTGGCGGTGCCCGGCTCCGCCGCCCTCCCCGTTGCACCCCCGCGAGCTGCCCGAACTCCGCTTCGACGCCGCCGCCTACGACGCCGAGGTCGCCCGCGCGGAGCGTGACGACTCCTGGACCTGGCCCGCCCGGCGCACCGCCCGCCTGGTCGTCGCCGCGCTCCGCGACCGGCCGGAGCTGCTGGAGCGGTGGGGAGTGCGGCTGTCCTGGGCGGGCACCGAGTTCCGGAACCCGGAGGTGACCGCCCTCTCCCTCCTCTACGACCGGGGGGACGGCTACGACGCGCAGTACCTCTGGCTCCTCCCGGACGACGGAACCCCGCCCGAGGACCGCGCGGCCGCCGTCCTGGAACGCCTCGCGACGGTGGACCCGCGGACGTACGGCGGTGACGGGGGGTGACGGGGCCGCCCGGTCCACCGTTCGGGTGATCCCCGGAGCGGTGCGCCCGGCCGCCGGGGCCCGGACGAGCGCGGGAATCCGCACGCGTCCGGGCCCCCGCGCGTCCGGCGGCGCGGCATGTCGGGGCCCGCGCGTTTGGGACAGTCCGCTCCACGATCAAGGAGCGGGGTGAGTGGTGTGACCGTGGTGGGGCAGCCCGTCGCGCGGCAACGTCTGAGCGATCTGGCCGGCGGGACGGGGGCGGGGACGGAAACCGGCGGCGGGACGGGGCTGGGGGGCGACGGTGCGGGCCCGGGGGCCGGCGCTTCGGGGCTGGGGGTCGGCGGTACGGGACCAGGGGTCGGGGGTTCGGGGCCGGGCGGCGGCGTCACGGGACCGGGCGGCGGCGATGAACTGAGGCACAGCGAGGGCCCGTGGCTCCGTGCCGCCGGGGGCGCCGAGGCCATGAACGCCCACCTCGGCCCGGTCCGCACCGACCTGGCCACCGCCCACGAGGGCCTCTCCGCCGGCACGGTCGGTCTGACCGCCCTCGCCGAACTCGGCGCCGTCCGCGAGTCCTGGCAACGCCGCTTCGACGCCGCCCGCCACGAATGCGCCTCCCTCGCCGCCGGCCTCCGCACGGTCGCCCGCGCCCAGGGCGAGACCGACGCGTCGGTGAACGCCTCCTTCGCCCCGGTGATGACGGGCCGGGACGCGGGTGGCCGGGGCGGGGGCCGGGGCCGGGGGTTCGAAGGGCTGACGCGGTGAGGGGCGTGGGGCGTGGGGCCAGGAGTGGGGCGTGCGGGTGGGGTGGCGTGATTGAGCGGGGTGGCGCGATGGCTCTTGTGCGGTCCGTGAGTGGGGTGGGGCGATGACGGTCGTGGGGTCGCGGTTGACCTGGGCTCAGTTACGGGACCTGAAGTGCGACGAGCTGGAGGGCGCGGCCGATGGCTGGGGCCGGGCCGGCAACCGGGCCGACGCCGGTCGCGACCGGATCGAGCGCCAGCTTCTGTACGGTCTCCGCGAGACCCAGCACGGCGCGGCGGCGGAGGCGGCCGTGCGGCGGCTGAGCCGACTGGGCCGGAACCTGAGCTACGTCTACACGGAGTGCGGCCTGATCCGTACGGCCCTGAACAGCCTCGCCTTCGAGATGCGGGCCCAGCAGCGGGCGCTGCGCGACGCGTTGGACGAGGCCGCGGCGCTGCGGTTCACGGTGCACGCGGACGGCTCCGTCACGTACCCGGAGGCGGGGGAGGGCCTGATCGCCGGTCAACCGCTCCCCGGCGGCACGGCCTCGGTCGGGCCCGCGCCCGGACTCCTCCCGCCGTCCGGGCTGGTCGCGCCGAACCCGCACGCGGCCCGTGCGCAGGACATCGCGGACCGGGTGGCCGCCGCCGTGCGCACGGCCGCTGAGATCGACTGGCGGTTCGCGGGGATCCTCCGCAAGCTCCGCGCCGAGGAAGGGCTCGGCGTCCCCGACCGCACGTGGACCGACGCCGCGTCCGACGCCGCCTCCGTCCGCGCCGCCGCCCGCGGCTACCTCAAGTCCGCCATCCCGTACGACGCGCCCCCCGCCGGCCGGCGCGCCTGGTGGGCCCACCTCACGGACGAACAGCGCGAGGAGTACCTCGCCGTCTTCCCCGACCAGATCGGCAACCTCGACGGCATCCCCGCCCTCGTCCGCGACACCGCCAACCGCGACAACCTCCAGCTCCTCATCGGAAAGCTCGAGGGAGAGCACGGCGAACGAGCGGAGACCCGACTGGCGGGGCTCCGCGAGATCGACCGGCAGTTACGGGCGGGCGGCGAGCCGCCGATGTACCTGCTCGGCATCGGGGACGAGGGGAATGGGCGAGCGATCGTGTCCTATGGGAACCCGGATACGGCGCGGAATGTTTCAGCTTATGTTCCGGGGTTGAATACGTCGCTGGACGAGGACTTCGCCAAGGGTGACCTCAAGCGGGCACGGGACACGGCGATCGGGATGCAGCAGCATGATCCGTCCAGTGCGTCGATTGTTTGGCTCGGATACGACGCGCCGCAGTCTCCAGATGGCTTCAACAGCCTGGATGTGATGGGCGATGAGCGGGCGGAGAACGGTGGAGCCGCTTTCAATCGTTTCATGGGCGGTGTTTCCGCGACGAATGAGAACGATGATCCTCACCTGACAGCCATCGGCCACTCATACGGGTCGCGCACGGTGGGTGCCGCAACACAGCATGGCGACGGTATTCCGGGGGTTGACGACATCATCTTGGTGGGCAGCCCCGGGGTCGGTGTCGACCGGGCCGATGAGCTTGGTGTGGGTAAAGACCATGTTTTTGTAGGGGCTGCGGAGAACGACGTGGTGACTCACTTGCCGTCGAAACGGCAGAGCGTCGCCGGTGCAGTCGGTTGGGCCGCGGCAGGCCCTGTAGGCGCCTACCTGGTGGGCGACGCGGCTGATCAGGGAGATGACGATCTCTGGTTCGGTAAGGATCCTGCCAGCGAGGCCTTCGGTGCGCGCCGGTTTCCTGTCGACGACGGCCCTCGAGTCGTTAGCGGGCAGGGCGTATCCATCGATGCGCACTCTCAGTACTTCGATCCCGATCGGGATGCGTCGTCTGCAAATAGCATCGCCTTAGTAGCGGCTGGCCAGTCACAGAGGCTCAAATACGAGAGGTACCGATGAGGAGTCGGGTTCTAGAGGTGTTGGTTGCGATTGTCGTGAGTGCAACCTTGTCCGGCTGTGTATCCAGCCAGAAGAGGAGCGATATGGACATGCAAGAAGCCGCAGAGCACGCGGACAAGATTATGGATGCCACGTTGGCGAGCATTGAGCCTGAAGTTCAGTGGGCGCATGGCCCCACCACGACGGGAATCTGCGACGTAACGCGGCGCCGGTCGGTAATGACGGTTGTTTCGGATGACCGAAGGGGTAGCTTCCTGGGGGTTGTGGAGCGGTCCTGGCGAAGCCGGGACTACAGGATCAAAGGGATCAACAATGATCGAGACTCTCCGGCCATTTACGCCCAGACTCGAGGTGGTTTTGGAGTGAGTCTCATTTTTGGGGGAGGCCAAGCCTTCCTCGAAGTCGACAGCCCCTGCGTGAAGGAGTCCGCAGTGGCCGATTCGACAACGCCCCCCAACGGGCCCTCCTACGAGGGCATCTACCCGATCCCCCGCCCCAACATCCACTCCGACTTCTGGTCCGCCAACACCCCGCCCCCCGCCCCCAATGACCGCATTGGCCCAGTCAAGGGCGATTAGGGAGCCCCGGCTGCCGGGATATTGAGTCTGGCATTGGGCCCTGGGGCCCATGCCGAAACCGGTGGGGTTGTGGTCGCATACGGATACCGGGGGGAACCGTCGCTGCGCCCGCTCACAAAGCTGGGGAGACTCTTCGTGTCTGGCATAGGAGAAGTAGCGTTACCCGATGGTGCTGCCCTAGGCACCCCCGAAGTCCGTCCGGGCAGACAGGCGCTGGCGCGCCCGTTGCTCGTCGCTCTGGTTCTCGTCCGTCTACTGTTCGTCGTCACGGTGCTCGGCGCGCTGAACGCGCTGCTCGTGGCCGCTTCCGCCGACGCCGTCACGGGTCGGCTTCTGGGCATGGTGCTGTACGCCATGCTGCCCGGCCTCGCCGGGTTCGTTCTGTCTCTGCGGGTACGGACCGGCGGGGTCCGCATCTGGTACGGGCTGCTGGGCATCCACGCCTGGCTGCTGCTGGGCGCGGTCGCCACGCTCGGGCAGCCGGACAGCGGGCGGGGCTTCACGCCGCTCGTGCTGCCCGTCGTCGTCCTCGTCCTGCTCACGCGCCCGCACGCGCGCGCGTGGTTCCGGCTGGCCCCCGAACACCGCATCCCGGCCGCGCCGTTCAGCCTCCCGCGCATGATGCGCTGGCGCCTCGACACCGGGCAGTCCGCACTGGAGTATGTCGGCCTGATCCTGATCGTCGCGGCCCTCGTCACCGGTCTCGTCACCACGGGGGTCGGCGGGCAGATGGCCGGGCGGTTCCGTACCGCCGTCTGCCAGGTCACCGGCGGTGGCTGCTCGTCCTCGCCCACCGTCGTTGCCGACAGCAGCAAGGGCGGGAACAAGGGCGCCAACGGGGACATCACCGGCGAGGCCGGGACCGGTGAAGGGTACGACGGCGCGACCGTCACCGGAGGCGCCAACGCAGGCGGCGCCAACGGCGCGGATTCCGCCACCGGAGGCTCCGACACCGCCGGAGGCTCCGACACCACCGGTTCCACCACCGCCGGAGGCTCCGGCACCACCGGATCCATCGAGTCCAAGGGTTCCGGCCCCGCCGGATCCTCCGGAGCGACCACCACCACCGGCGGCGCTACCGGCGGCAGCGCCGGAAACAGCGCCGGAAACAGCGCCGGAAACACCACCGAGGGCACCACCTCCTCAGGAGCCGACGCCGGCACCGACGCCGGCACCACCTCCCCCGACAACACCTCCACCGCCGGTTCCTCTTCAGGAGTCGACGCGGGTAGACCCGTCGTCACCGGCGCTTCCGCGCAGGGCGCGTCCGGGGATTCCGGGAATTTCCTCACCGGGCTGGTGGGTGGCGACGGGCTGCTCGGGGACGTGACGGGGGCCGCCGGCGCGATCGCGCACCCGGTGGACACCGCGCGGGACGTCGTCCAGCAGTACGCGCAGGTCGCGCAGAAGGGCGGCGACAAGTGGGGGCGGGGGCAGTACGTGGCCGCCGCCTGGGACGTGGCCAAGGGGCCCGGGGGCATCGGCGGCGCGGTGGCCGGGCTTCCGGGGTCGGGGCCGCGGGTCGAGGCCGCGGTGCGGGACTCGGAGCGGCAGTACCTCAACGGGCGCATACCGACGGGGTCCAGCGCCGCCGGGCGGAAGGCCTGGTGGAACGGGCTCTCGCAGCAGGAGCGTGACCGCTACCTGGAGCTGTCGCCGGACCGGATCGGCAATCTGGACGGCATCCCGGTGGCCGACCGGGACGCCGCCAACCGGCGCCACTTGCCCGATCTGATCAGCAAACTGGAGGGGCAGACCGACAAGCAGTCCAAGGAGAAGCTGGCCGGGCTCCGCGAGATCGACCGGCAGTTGAAGGAGGGCAGCCAGCCCCCGATGTACCTCATCGGCATCAGCGACGAGGGGAACGGGCGGGCCGTCGTCGCGTACGGCAACCCCGACACCTCGCAGAACGTGTCGGCGTACGTACCGGGTCTGAACACCTCCCTCGACGAGGAGTTCGCGAAGAACGACCTCAAGCGGGCCAGGGACACGGCGATCGGCGCCCAGGGCTACGACCCGTCCAGCGCCGCCATCGTCTGGCTCGGCTACGACGCCCCGCAGACCCCGGACGGGCTGAAGAGCCTGGCCGTGGCGGGGACGGCACGGGCCGAGAAGGGCGGTGCCGCGTACGACGACTTCATGGCGGGCATCGCGGCGACCAACCAGAACAAGGACCCGCACATCACCGCGATCGGGCACTCCTACGGGTCCCGTACCGTCGGCGCCGCCACCCAGCGGCTCGGCGGAATACCGGGGGTCGACGACATCATCCTCGTCGGCAGTCCGGGGGTCGGGGTCGACCAGGCGGTCGACCTCGGGGTCGGGGCCTCGCACGTCTTCGTCGGCGCGGCCGAGAACGACCCGGTCACCAAGCTGCCGTCGAAGACCCAGGCGATCGTCGGCGCGATCGGGGGGATCCTCGGCGGTCCGGCCGGAGCGTATCTGGCCGGGGACCTGGCGGATCCGGGCGACGACGACCTCTGGTTCGGCAAGGACCCGGCGAGCAAGGCATTCGGTGCGCGGCGCTTCCCGGTGGCTCCGGGCCAGCCGCTCATCAGCGGGTCCGGGCTGAGCTTCGACGCCCACTCGAACTACTTCAACCCGGCCCGCGACGCCATGTCCGCCGACGCCATTGCTCTTATCGTGTCAGGACACGCCGACCGGCTGAAGATGGAGGAACAGCGATGAGCCGAAGGCTCCAGATCGTCGCGGTGGCTCTGCTCGCCGGCTTCTCGCTTTCCGCCTGCGGCAGCGAGAAGGCCCCGTCGGGCGCGGACGCGGGGACCACCGTCTCGGACAGCCCCTCGGGCACCGGGAAGGACGCGGACAGAGGGGACAAGAAGACGTCCATGGACATGCAGGGGGCCGCCGAGCGGGCCGACGGCATGCTCGACTCCGTCCTGGGGAAGATCGATCCGGAGGTGGAGTGGGCGCACGGCCCGACCACCAAGGGAAGCTGCGACGTCACCCGCAGACGGACCGTCATGACGATCGTCTCCGAGGACCGCCGGCAGGACTTCCTCGACCAGATCGAGGGGATCTGGCGGACCGCCGGCTACCGCATCAAGGCGAAGAACACCGATCCCGTCTTCCCCGCGGTGTACGCCGTGACCAAGGACGGCTTCGGGATCAGCGTCAGCATCCGCGCCCGGGGCCAGGCATTCTTCGAGGCCGACACCCCGTGCGTGAAGGAGTCGGCGGTCGCCGAGTCCACCACCCGGCCCAAGGGCAAGGACTACCGGGGGGTCTATCCGCTCCCCGCGCCCAACGTCCGCTCCACGCACTGGTCCGGGGGCGGTTCGTCGTAACGGCCGCCGCCGTGCCGCTGGTGTGAGCGCCGCCCGTTCCCCCTTCGTACGCGGGGGAGCGGGCGGCGCGCGTGGGCGGGGGCCGGGCCGTGCCGCGGGGCCCGGTCGTGCCCGTCCGTGCCCCGTCGCGCCTCGCCGTGCACCCGCGTGCGCCGTGATGAGTCGTACACACCGTCGAAAGAGCTGATGAACCGCGCCCCGATGAGCGATGGTTGAGGGGTGCGGAAATACTGGATGGCCGGAGGGATCGGTGTCGGCGCCGCGCTGTTGTTCGTGGCGCTGCTCGTCGTCGGTACGTACTCCGCCGCCGCCGGCCTCGGGGGCGGCGGGGGCGGTGCGGTGGGGTTGGCCAAGGGGGCCGTCCCCGCCAAGTACCAGCCCCTGGTGCAGAAGTGGGGCAATCTCTGTCCCGCCATCAACCCGGCGCTGCTTGCCGCCCAGCTCTACCAGGAGAGCGGCTGGAACCCGCGCGCACAGAGCCCGGCCGCCGCGCAGGGCATCGCGCAGTTCATCCCGGGCACCTGGGCCTCGCACGGGATCGACGGCGACAAGGACGGGGACCGCGACGTCTGGGACCCCGCCGACGCCATTCCGTCCGCCGCCTCGTACGACTGCGAACTCGCGGGGTACGTGAAGAAGGTCCCCGGTGACGCGACGAACAACATGCTCGCCGCCTACAACGCCGGTGCGTACCGGGTCATCCGGGCCGGTGGCGTTCCCGCCATCGCGGAGACGCAGAACTACGTCAAGATCATCCGTACGCTGGAGAAGAGCTTCGCCCGGCCCGTCGGGCGGGTGCAGCCCTCGCAGCAGGCGGCCGGGGCCATCTACTTCGCGCAGAAGAAGCTCGGGACGAAGTATCTGTGGGGCGGCAACGGGACGCCGGAGCAGGGCGGGCGCTTCGACTGCTCGGGCCTGACCCAGGCCGCGTACCGGACCGTGGGCATCGACCTGCCACGGGTGGCCAACGACCAGTACAACGCCGGTCCGCACCCCTCGCGGGACGAACTGCTCCCCGGGGACCTGGTGTTCTTCTCCGACGACCTGAACAACTCGCGCGCCATCCATCACGTCGGTCTCTACGTCGGGGGCGGGTACATGATCAACGCCCCCTACACCGGGGCCGTCATCCGCTTCGACAAGATCGACACGCCCGACTACTTCGGTGCGACGAGGGTCACCAAGGACGGTGCGGCGGCGCTGCCGACCGCGCGTCCGGCGGCCTGACCCGCACGCGGCCATGGCCGGAACTCTCCGTGAACCCTGGGCCCTGAGCTGCGACGATGTGTCACTCTTCGATAACGTCATGGTGATCATTCGGTGGAGAGTGGAACGTACGCACGGCACCCGTCGTTCTCTGGGAGGACCGGGGCCACCGCACTGACCGGCGTCGCCCGGTCACGTCATGAGTGATCGAACCGAACACGGGGGTTCGTCAACGCGGCACACAGGGCTGTGCGCCGCAGCAGCAGACAAGGCAAGGGGCCGCGGCAGATGGCTGGACTCGCACTGGATGGGTCGAACCCCGACGTCAGCCTGCTCTACGACATCAACGGGCTGGCCAAGTCCGCTCCCACCTGGTTCGACCGGGTCATGGAGTTCGTCGGCGAGTACGGGATCATGCTCGGCATGGTCCTGGTGGCTCTGTGGTGCTGGTGGAACATGCGCCGGCGCGGCACCCTGGAGGACTCGGTGAGCGGCGTCGCCGGCCTCGTCTGGGCCCCGCTCTCCGCCGGGATCGCCCTCCTGATCAACATCCCGATCCGCGAGTTCGTCGAACGCCCCCGCCCCTTCAAGGACCACGCGGGTCTGGAGGTCCTCGTCGACGGGAAGAACGACTTCTCGTTCGTGAGCGACCACGCCACGATGGCGATGGCCCTCGGCGTCGGCCTCTTCGTCGCCCACCGGAAGTTCGGCATCGCGGCCATCGCGCTCGCCCTCCTCGAAGGGTTCTGCCGGATCTACATGGGCGTGCACTACCCGACCGACGTCGTCGGCGGCTTCGCGCTCGGCACCGCCGTAGCCCTGCTCCTCGCCCCCCTCGCGATGATGCTCCTGACGCCGCTGATGGGCGCCGTCGCCCGCTCCGGCCGGGTCGGCTTCCTGGTGCGCTCGCGCCGCCCGCTCACCGTCGCGCTCCCCGGCGGCCGGGGCGAGGCCATGGGCATCCCCGAGCCGCGCCCGGGTTCGGGCGGCGGCTCCGAGGGGGAGAAGGGGCTCGCCGCCTGACGGACGGCCGCTGTCGCAGGGACGGGGCTCCGGCCTGACGACGGGGCCCGCCGGCTGACGGACGGCGGGCCGGCCCTGCTCCGCATCGCGGGGTGCCGCCTGACGGGCGGGCCGGCCCAGCGCGTCCCTGGGCGCCGCCTTCTCCGTTCGGGTCTAGATCCCCTGCGGGTAGCTGAAGAGCCCCTCCGGGTCGTACGTCTTCTTCACCCCGGTCAGGCGGTCCGCCGCCGCCCCGTAGTAGGCCGTGCGCCAGTCCGTCAGCGACGGGTCCGTGTAGTTCTGGTACGCCGCCCCGGACGCGTACCGGCGCATCGCGGCATGGGTGTCTTTCAGCCACTTCCGCTGGGCGGTGCCGGCTCCGTCGTGGCGCCAGGCGCCGATGTACTGGGCGAGCATCCGGGACCGCCGGTGGACGAACGCCGTGGCCGGCGGATCCACCCGGTTCACCGCCCCGCCCAGCGCGGTCAGCGCCACCGAGCCGCCGCCGCCCTCGTCGCCGCGGAGCCGGCTGAAGGCCTCCGTCCGGTCGAGCAGCGCCCGGATGCCCGCCGGGGGCAGCGAGCGGTCGTAGAAGTCCGAGGCCGCGGCGTACGTCTCGCGCTGGAGGGAGCCCTGCGGATCGCGGCCAGGGGTGGTGCCCGGCAGATGGCACTGCGCGTCGGTGATGCCCGAGCAGCCCGCGTAGACGAGCATCGCCTCCCGGTAGGAGCGGCGGCGCAGCGAGACCGAGGAGGCGGAGGCGCCGATGCGGTCGGCGAGGCGGTCCACCGCGTTCTGGAGGTCGCCGTAGGTGCCGAGGCTGAACGCGGAGACCGACACCGTGGGGTTCCCGCCGCCCGGACCGGCCGCGACGTGGGCGGACGACCAGATCTCGTCCGGCTGGTCCGGGCCCCACTCCTGCCAGGCCGTCAGCACGGCCCGCGCGCGCGACCAGGGCCAGGACATGTACGCGGAGACGGTCCGCGGGGCGGGGTGGGTGCGGAAGCGCAGTTCGGTGACCACGCCGAAGTTGCCGTTGCCCGCGCCGCGCAGCGCCCAGAACAGCTCGGGGTGGTGGGTGGCGTCGGCGGTGAGCGTCCGGCCGTCGGCGGTGACGAGGGTGGCGGCGGTGAGGCTGTCGCAGGTCAGGCCGTACGCCCGGGAGGCGACGCCGTGGCCGCCGCCGAGGGTCAGCCCGGAGACGCCGACCGTGGGGCAGGAGCCGCCGGGGATCGTCACCCCGTGGGCGCCGAGGCCCTGGTAGACGTCGAGGAGCCGGGCGCCGGCGCCGATCGTGCCGTCCGGGGCGACCTTGGAGAGCGCCGAGACGTCGATGACCAGCCGCCCGGTGCCGCTGGACCAGCCCGCGTAGGAGTGGCCGCCGCTGCGGATCGACACCGGTACGGATGCGCGGCGGGCGAAGGCCAGGCACTCCCGGATGTCCGCCGGGTGCCGGACGTAGGCGACGGCGGCCGGTTTCTGTCCGTCGAAGCGGGTGTTGTAGAGGAGGCGGGCCGTCGCGTAGTCCGCGTCGTCCGGCCGGACGAGCGAACCGTCCAGGCTTCCGGCCAGCGCGGACCAGTCCGCCGCCCCGGCGGACGGCGACGCGGTCGGGGACGTCCGCGAGGGGGCCGGAACGCTCGCGGTCGCCGTCCCGGCCGGGGTGGAGCCGCCTGCCGGAGGGCCGGAGCCCGCGCCGTCGCACGCCGTGGCGGTGGCACCGGTGAGCACGGCCGCGGCACCGGCGGTGAGGACGGTGCGCCGGTTGGGCAGGGGCATGGAACCTCCGGGTGGGGGCGGGGCGCGTCAGGCCGCGGAGGTGCGGTGTTCCTCCGCGTCCGTGCGGGCCCGGTCGCGGGAGCGGCGGGCCGGGCCCGACCAACCGCAGCTGCACCGTGCCGTGCAGAACGAGCCGCGTTCGACGGTGGTGGCTTCGTGGACCGGGCGGACCGGCGGGACCTCAGCGGTGTGTTGGTCGTACACGCGACCACGGTACTGGGCTGGGCCGTCCGGCGGTGAGGGGTGTGCGGGCGGCGTTACGAGGCGCAGGGGCCGTCGTTATGCGGAACGGGTGGGGGCAACGGGCAGGCGGTCGGCGTTGGGGGTTGGCAGGCGATGGTGGTGCAGCGGCACAGGACCGGAGGCGGGGTGCGCGCGGTGTGCGCCCTCGCCGTGGCGGGTGTGATGGCCGGGGTCTCCGGATGCGGGACGGGCGCCGGTTCCGGCCGTGCCGCGGCCGACGACCGGGCCGGGGCCGACGCCGCCGCCGCGGTGCGGCGGGCCGCCGACGTCCTCGTGGGGGCGGGGGTCCCGCCGGGCGGTGGCCGGGCGGCGGCCGGGACCGCCGAGGTGGTCACGTCGATGGAGACGGCCGCCGGCGGCACCCGGGTCACGATCAGGGGCAAGGGGGCGTACGACTTCCGGGCCCAGTCCGGGCGGCTCAAGGTCGTGCTGCCGCCCGACGCGGCGGGCGAGGACGAGCACCGGCCGATCATCGAACTGCTGGCCCCGGGCGCGCTGTACATGATGAACCGGGGCGCGGGCGTGCCGGCCGGCAAGTGGGTGCGGATCGACACGACGGCGCTGGCCGACGGCAATCTGGTCACCGGCGGGGTGACCGATCCCCTGGCCGCCGCCGAACTGCTGCGCGGGGTGGGCACGGTGACGTATCTGGGGGAGACCGATCTGGCCGGGGTGACGGTCCGGCACTACCGGGGCACCACCGGCATCGGCCGGGCGGCGAGCCGCGCCTCGGCCACCTCGCGGGGAGCGCTGGCGGCCGCGGCGAAAGGGTTCAGCAGGGACACGGTGGCCTTCGACGCGTATCTCGACGCGCAGGGCCGGCTGCGCAAGGTGCGCCACCGCTTCTCCTTCGCCAACGGCGGCCCGGCGAAGGACGTCGTCTCGACCACGCTGCTGTACGGGTTCGGGGTGCCCGTCTCCGTACCGCTGCCGGCCGAGCGGGACATCTACACCGGGGCGATCGACCAGGGACACGGGGACCAGGGACACGGGGACCAGGGACAGGGGAGTGGGGCGCGGGAGGCTGCGGGGACCGCAGGTTCCTAGCCACCTCGTGGGCGGGAAATGGTCCGTCCGTGCCATGCGCGGTGTGTGGCGCGCTCCCTACCCTGGTCGTGACCCCTGGTCGTGTCCGCAGAGTCTTCCCGGCCGTGGTGCCGGTGACGGCAGTGAGAGGTGAGTGACGTGGTGACGCTCAGCGCACGGACCGTGTCGGACCATGTGGCCCTCGCCGAGATCGACCTGTGCGGGGAACTCATGATCGCGGCGGCCGCGGCGATCGGGGAGCGGCTCAGCGCGGACCGCATCGACGAGGTGCTCGATGTGAAGGCGGTCGCCGACCACACCACCGTCCCCCGGCAGGGCGACCACCCGGACGACGGTGCCCTCGGGCACCCGGAGCACCGGGGCTGACGGCGCCGCCCCCCGCCGGAGCATCGGGGGCTGACGGCGCCGCCCCCGGCGGATGCGCGGAGCGCGGCGCCGGGCCCGGTCAGGTGCGCAGCAGCCGGGCGATGGCCTTGGTGGCCTCCTCGACCTTGGCGTCGACCTCCGCGCCGCCCTTGACCGCGGCGTCGGCCACGCAGTGGCGCAGGTGCTCCTCCAGGAGCTGGAGCGCGAAGGACTGGAGCGCCTTGGTGGACGCCGAGACCTGGGTGAGTATGTCGATGCAGTAGACGTCCTCGTCGACCATCCGCTGCAGGCCGCGGATCTGGCCCTCGATGCGGCGCAGCCGCTTGAGGTGCTCGGCCTTCTGGTGGTGGTAGCCGTGGATGCCCCGGTCGTGGTCGGTGACGAGTGTCTCGGCGGCGGCCGCCGGCTCCGGCGTCCGTCCGGCCTCGGTGGCCTCGGTCGTGGTCATTGCTGCCTCCCGTTTTCCCTTTACCCTGCCGTCTGCATACCCCTGGTGGGTATATCTTAGCGAATTCAGCTGAAACGTGACCGGGGCCCCGTGCTGATCAGCCTGCCTGATGCGCGACACTGAAGAATGCCGGTTAGCCGTGGCCGGATGATGCGCCTAGCATCAGCCTGACCGAATCCAAAGCACCCCGAGGACCCCACGTGCGCTTTCGTCTGACCCCCAGGGAGACGAGCTTCTACGACATGTTCTCCGCATCCGCGGACAACATCGTCACGGGCTCGAAACTCCTGATGGAACTGCTCGGGGCGGATCCAGCCTCCCGGGCCGAGATCGCGGAGCGCATGCGGGCAGCGGAGCACGCGGGGGACGATGCCACCCACGCGATCTTCCACCAGCTGAACTCCTCATTCATTACGCCGTTCGACCGTGAGGACATTTACAACCTCGCGTCCTCGCTCGACGACATCATGGACTTCATGGAGGAGGCCGTCGACCTGGTCGTCCTCTACCAGATCGAGAAACTCCCCAAGGGCGTCGAGCAGCAGATCGAGGTCCTGGCGCGCGCGGCCGAGCTGACCGCCGAGGCCATGCCCGGACTGCGCACGATGGACAACCTCACCGAGTACTGGATCGAGGTCAACCGTCTGGAGAACCAGGCCGACCAGATCCACCGCAAGCTGCTCGCCCACCTCTTCAACGGCAAGTACGACGCCATAGAGGTGCTGAAGCTCAAGCAGATCGTGGATGTGCTGGAAGAGGCTGCGGACGCGTTCGAGCACGTGGCGAACACGGTGGAGACCATCGCGGTCAAGGAGTCCTGAACCACGTGGACACCTTTGTACTGGTCGTGACCATCGGCGTCGCGCTCGGCTTCACGTACACGAACGGCTTCCACGACTCGGCGAACGCCATCGCCACCTCGGTCTCCACCCGGGCGCTGACCCCGAGGGCGGCCCTGGCGATGGCGGCGGTGATGAACCTCGCGGGCGCGTTCCTCGGCAGCGGGGTCGCCAAGACCGTGAGCGAGGGGCTGATCGCCACGCCCGAGGGCGACAAGGGGATGGGCATCCTCTTCGCCGCGCTGGTCGGCGCCGTCATCTGGAACCTCGTCACCTGGTACTTCGGGCTGCCGTCCTCCTCCTCGCACGCCCTGTTCGGCGGCATGGTCGGCGCGGCGCTCGCGGGCGGGACCCTGGTCCACTGGGACGGGGTGCTCGACAAGGTCGTGATCCCGATGTTCGTCTCGCCGGTGATCGGCCTGGTGGTCGGCTATCTGGTGATGGTCGCCATCATGTGGATGTTCCGGAAGGCCAATCCGCACAAGGCCAAGCGCGGCTTCCGCATCGCGCAGACCGTGTCGGCGGCCGGCATGGCGCTGGGTCACGGCCTCCAGGACGCGCAGAAGACCATGGGCATCGTGGTGATGGCCCTGGTCATCGCCGATGTGGAGTCCCCGAGCGACCCGATCCCGGTCTGGGTGAAGCTCGTCTGCGCGCTGATGCTGTCGCTGGGAACGTACGCGGGCGGCTGGCGCATCATGCGGACGCTTGGCCGGAAGATCATCGAGCTGGACCCGCCACAGGGCTTCGCCGCCGAGACGACGGGCGCCTCGATCATGTTCGGTTCGGCGTTCCTCTTCCACGCGCCGATCTCGACGACGCACGTCATCACCTCCGCGATCATGGGTGTGGGGGCCACCAAGCGGGTCAACGCGGTGCGGTGGGGCGTCGCGAAGAACATCATCCTCGGCTGGTTCATCACGATGCCGGCCGCGGCGCTGGTCGCCGCCGCGAGCTACGGGGTCGTCGCCCTGGTCTTCGGCTGACACCGGGGCTCACGTACGTACGGGTCCGCCCCGCACTCCTCACGGAGTGCGGGGCGGACCCTTTCGCCTTGTGGTGGCACCGCCATGCAGCACCCCAAGGCCGTCTGGGGGATCAGCCGAAGCGGCCCGAGATGTAGTCCTCGGTGGCCTGGACCGACGGGTTGGAGAAGATGCGCTCGGTCTCGTCGATCTCGATGAGCTTGCCGGGCATGCCGACCGAGGCGAGGTTGAAGAACGCGGTGCGGTCCGAGACCCGGGCCGCCTGCTGCATGTTGTGCGTCACGATGACGATCGTGAAGCGCTCCTTCAGCTCACCGATCAGGTCCTCGATGGCGAGGGTGGAGATCGGGTCGAGGGCGGAGCACGGCTCGTCCATCAGCAGGACGTCGGGCTCGACCGCGATGGCGCGGGCGATGCACAGCCGCTGCTGCTGGCCGCCGGAGAGGCCGGAGCCGGGCTTGTTCAGCCGGTCCTTGACCTCGTTCCAGAGGTTTGCGCCGCGCAGCGACTTCTCGACGATGTCACCGAGCTGGTTCTTGCGGTGGGTGCCGTTGAGCCGCAGTCCCGCCGCGACGTTGTCGAAGATCGACATGGTCGGGAAGGGGTTGGGGCGCTGGAAGACCATGCCGACCGTGCGGCGCACGGTGACCGGGTCGACGCCGGCCCCGTACAGGTTCTCGTCGTCCAGCAGCACCTTGCCCTCGACGCGGCCACCGGGCGTGACCTCGTGCATGCGGTTGAGGGTGCGCAGGAAGGTGGACTTGCCGCAGCCGGAGGGGCCGATGAAGGCGGTCACCGAGCGGGGCTCGACGGTCATCGAGATGTCGTCGATCGCCTTGTGGTTGCCGTAGTAGGCCGAGAGGCCGCTGACATCGATGCGCTTGGCCATCTGAATCACTGCTTTCCGTGGCCTCAGCGGCCGGTCTTCGGGGCCTTCCAGCGGGCGATGCCGCGGGCCACCAGATTGAGGATCATGACGAAGGCGATCAGGACCAGGGCCGCCGCCCAGGCGCGGTCGTAGGACGCGGTCTCACCGATCTTGTACTGCTCGTAGATGTAGAACGGCAGTGACGACTGGGCGCCTTCGAAGGGGTTCGTGTTGATCAGCTGACTGCCGAAGACCAGCAGGATGATCGGGGCGGTCTCACCGGCGATACGGGCGATGGCGAGCATGACGCCGGTGGCGATGCCGCCGATCGCGGTCGGCAGGACCACCTTGAGGATGGTGCGCCACTTGGGGACGCCGAGGGCGAGCGATGCCTCGCGGAGCTCGTTCGGGACGAGCTTGAGCATCTCCTCGGTGGAGCGGACCACGACCGGGATCATCAGGATCGACAGGGCCAGCGAGCCCATCAGCCCGCTCGGCTCCAGACCCGCGATCAGCATGATCGAGAGGATGAACAGACCGGCCACGATGGACGGGATGCCGGTCATCACGTCGACGAAGAAGGTGACGGACCGGGCCAGCGCGCCCTTGCCGTACTCCACCAGGTAGACCGCGGTCAGCAGTCCGATCGGGGCGGAGATCACGGTGGCGATGCCGACCTGCTCCAGGGTGCCGATCAGCGCGTGGTAGACACCGCCGCTGGCCTCGGGCCCGAGGACGCCGGCCATCGAGTGGGTCAGGAAGTAGCCGTCCAGGCGTTCGGAGCCGCGGCTGATCGTCGTCCACAGCAGGGAGGCCAGCGGGACGACGGCGAGCAGGAAGCAGACCCAGACCAGGCTGGTGGCCAGGCGGTCCTTGGCCTGCCGGCGGTTCTCGACGACGCTGGTGGTGATGTACGAGATCACCAGGAAGAACAGCGCGGAGAGCAGGCCCCACTGGACGCGGCTGTGCCAGCCGGCCACGGCGGCGAGGCCGACGCCCAGGACGATGCCCGCGGCGGCGAAGCCGAGCGGTGCCAGTCGGGGAAGCGAGCGGCTGCGGAGGGTGCCCGTGGCGGGGGTGGTGGGTGCGGGCGTCGGAATGTCCTGGACGCTCGTGGGTGCGTGGCTCATGCGTTGGCCCCCGAATACTCCTTGCGGCGGGCGATGATGAGCCGCGCGGCGCCGTTGACCAGCAGGGTGAGGACGAAGAGGACCAGGCCGGAGGCGATCAGGGCGTCCCGCCCGAACGCGTCGGCCTCGCCGAACTTCGCGGCGATGTTCTGGGCGAACGTGCCGCCGCCCGGGTTGAGCACATGGAGCGAGATCAGGAAGTTCGGCGACAGGACCGTGGCGACGGCCATCGTCTCGCCGAGCGCGCGGCCGAGCCCGAGCATCGAGGCGGAGATCACGCCGGAGCGGCCGAAGGGCAGCACCGAGAGGCGGATGACTTCCCAGCGGGTGGCGCCCAGCGCCAGCGCCGCCTCCTCGTTCATGCGCGGGACCTGGAGGAAGACCTCGCGGCTGACGCTCGTCACGATCGGCAGGATCATGATGGCCAGCAGGATGCCCACGGTGAACAGCGAACGCGCGACGCCGACCTCGGTCTTCTCGAAGACGTACGTCCAGCCGAAGAACTGGTCGAGCCAGAGGTTCAGGCCCTCCAGATACGGCACGAGGACCAGGGCGCCCCAGATGCCGTAGACGATGCTGGGCACCGCGGCGAGCAGGTCGATGACGTACGCGATCGGGCCGGCCAGCTTGCGCGGCGCGTAGTGCGAGATGAACAGGGCGATCCCGACCGCGACCGGGACCGCGATGGCCATCGCGATGACCGAGCTGATCACGGTGCCGAAGAGCAGGACCGCGATGCCGAAGACGGGCGGGTCACCGGCCGGGTTCCAGTCGAACGTGGTGAGGAAGTTGCCCTCGTCCTCGGAGATGGCTATCGCCGCGCGGTACGTGAGGAAGGCGGCGATCGACGCCATGATCACGAGCAGCAGGATGCCGGAGCCCCGGGAGAGGCCCAGGAAGATCGTGTCCCCGAGCCGGCCCGTGTTTCTCGGACGGGAGTCTCCGCCCGGCCGGGCCGGTGGGATGTCTGTCTGTGTGGTGGAAGCCATGGTCTTTCCGGTCTGTGTGGGGGAGCCGCGGACGGCGCCCCTGGCGGCGGTGCACCGGATGGGGGTGGGTGGTGGCGGGCCGGTCCGGAGGGGTGCGCCGGACCGGCCCGGGAAGCCCGGGTGGAGCGGGGGTTACGAGAGACCGGCGACGGTCTCGCGGACCTTGGCGTTGATCGCCTCGGGGATCGGGGCGTAGCCGGCCTCGGTGAGGAGCTTCTGGCCGTCCTCGGAGGCGGTGTAGGTGAGGAAGGACTTCACGGTGCCGAGGGTGTCGGCCTTGTTGCCGGTGTCGCAGACGACCTCGTAGGTGACCAGGACCAGCGGGTAGGCGCCCTCGGCCTTGGTGGTGTAGTCGAGGTCCAGGGCCAGGTCCTTGCCGGTGCCCTTGACCTTGGCGGCGGCGATGGCCTTGGAGGCGTTCTCCGAGGAGGCCTTCACCGGGGCGGAGCCGCCGGTGTTGATGTCGACCGTGGTGATCTGCTGCGAGGCCGCGTAGGACAGCTCGAAGTAGCCGATCGCGCCGTCGACCTGCTTGACCTGCGTGGCGACACCGGAGGAGGAGGTCGCGCCCTGGCCACCGGGGGCCGGCCACTTCTTCTCCGCCTCGTACTTCCAGTCGCTCGGCGCCGCGGCGCCGAGGTACTTGCCGAGGTTCTGCGTGGTGCCGGAGTCCTCGGAGCGGTGGAAGGCCTGGATCGCCTTGTCCGGGAGCTTGACGCCCGGGTTGAGCTTGGCGATGGCCTCGTCGTTCCACTTCTTGATCTTCGTGTCGAAGATCTTGGCGAGGGTGGGGGCGTCCAGCGTCAGGCTGTCGACGCCTTCGAGGTGGTAGCCGATCGCGATCGGGCCGCCGACCATCGGGAGGTTGATGCCCTGGCCGCCCTTGCAGATCTTCTTCGAGTCGGCGACCTCCTCGGGCTTCAGCGCCGAGTCGGAGCCGGCGAAGCCGACCGTGCCCTGGTTGAAGGCGACGATGCCCTCGCCGGACGAGGAGGAGTTGTAGTTGATCTCCACGCCGGAGCAGGCCGCCATGTACTCCTTGACCCAGAGGTCCATGGCGTTCTTCTGCGCGCTGGAGCCGGAGGCGCGCAGCTGCCCCTTGGCCCCGTCGCACGTGACGTTCGAGGCGGCCTTCGTCTGCTTGCCGCCGCTGGTGTCGTTACCGCTGTTGTCGTCCGAACCGCACGCCGTGAGGACCAGGGCGCCGGAGACGGCGAGGGCACCGAGCGCGGTGGCACGAAGCCGGTTCTTGCGCTGAAGCTTCACTTTCGGGTGTTCCTTCCAGAAGCCGCCGAGGTGGTGTGGTCGCTACGACGGCGTGCGAGGTGGTGGGTGGTGCGGAAGTCGTGGACGGTGCGGTGAGTGCCTCGCACCGTGCACAGCCGAAATTAGGCAGATCAGGTGAATCGGCTTGCGGGGGTGGGTGAACGGCAGGTGAACCGTGTCGGGCGGCCCGGTTCCGGCTACGGGCAGCACCCCTTCCGCCCCGGACGGGCCGGGGCGGAAGGGGTGCGCGGTACGGGACGACGCGGCCCTCAGGGGTGCGCCGGTGCCGGTGTCACGCGGCTGGAAGGGGCGCGTGGGCCCCGGTGTCACGCGGCCCTCAGGGGTGCGCGGGTGCCGGTGTCACGCGGCTGGAAGGGGCGCGTGGGTCCCGGTGTCAGGCGGCCCTCAGGGGTGCGCGGGTGCCGGTGTTACGCGGTCGGCAGGGTGTCCAGCGCCGCGTCGAGGAGCGCGCGGTCGCGGTCCTGGGTCAGCCGGGCGCGGGCGGCCCGGGGCGTCAGCCAGCGCACGTCGTCCACCTCGCGGTTCGGGACGAACGCGCCCGCCGTGGCCTCGGCCGACCAGTAGGTGACCTCCTTGGGGCGGCCGTGGGCGAGATAGCGGACCGGCGGGAGCGCGGCCCCCGGCACGCAGTGGTGGCCGGTCTCCTCCAGCACCTCGCGCAGCGCCGCCTCGCGCGGGGACTCGCCGCGCTTCAGCTTCCCCTTGGGGAACGACCAGTCGTCGTAGCGCGGCCGGTGCACGAGGCACAGCTCCACCCCGCCGTGCGGCGTCCGCGACCGGCGCCACAGGACGCAGCCTGCCGCGCGCACCGTGCGCTCCTGCTCCCCGCTCACGGCCGGACCGCCGCCGTGGCGTACGGCCAGCTCTCCCGGAAGAAAGCGCGGGCCGCCTCCACCTCGTGGCGCTGGTCGGCGTGGAGCACGCCCAGGGCGTACGCGGTCGTCGGGGCGATGCGCGGGGTGCGGGCCGCGGCGGCGGCAGCGGCGGCGGCCTCGGCGGCGTCCCGGTGGCGGTCGAGGGCGCGCCCGGGGCCGGCCAGGACCGGGTCGGGGGCGCCGCGCAGCACCTCGTGCGCGTACCGGTGCAGCCGCAGCAGCAGTCGCGTCTGGTGCCAGGGCGCGTCGTGCGCGTCGTTGTACGGCTCGGCCGCCTCGTCCGGCGGAAGCGCCGCGACGGCACCGAGCAGCCGCTGCTCGGCCCGGTCGGCCGGATCGCCGAGCAGCTCACCGGCCGGTTCGGCGGCGGCCGCGGACAGCGGCACCTCGGAGGCGAGCAGGGCGACCGCGTCGGCCACCGCGTGGAAGCGGGAGGAGCCGAGCGCCTGGAGCGCGGCGGAGTGGGCGCGGGTCCGGGCCAGGGTGAGCTGGCGGTCCAGCAGCGCCCCGGCGCGGGCGGCGCCGACGCCGAGGACGGCGCGTTCCTTCTCCGCCGCGGCCGCGCCCGCCGCCGCGGTGGCTCCCGCTTCGGCGCGGGCGGCGGGCAGGGCGGTGCCCGGGAGCCGGTGCAGGGCGTCCAGGAGCCGGGTCAGCCGGTCCGCGTAGGCGTGCTCGCGGGCCAGGGTGCCGGACAGCCAGGCCAGTTCGGTGCGCAGATGCTCGGCCCAGAGCGGGTCGAGCGCCGAGCGGAACGTGTGGAGCGTCCCCCCGATCCGCCGGGCCGAGCGGCGCAGCGCCCAGGCGGCCTCCTCGGCGGCCCGGGGGCCGGCGTCGGTGGGGGCACTGTTCTCGCGGTGCAGACGCAGGCTGCGCAGGAACTCCGCGGCCCGGTCCCGCAGATACGGTGCGAGCACCGCCCCCGCGGTCACGTCCGCCTGTGTCTGGTGGTCAGGGCGTCGCACGCCGGCGCCTCCGGGCGTCAATGAGCATTTCCTGTACGTGCCGCAGCGGCCGGCCCTCCGCGTCCGTGGCGTGCCGGGTCCAGTCCCCGTCGGGGCCCAGGTGCCAGGAGGAGGTCGTGTCGGCCATGCCGGTCTCCAGGAGCCGGCTGAGCGCGGCCCGGTGCGCGGGGTCGGTGACCCGGACCAGGGCCTCGATGCGGCGGTCGAGATTGCGGTGCATCATGTCGGCGCTGCCGAACCAGACTTCGGGCTCCCCGCCGTTGCCGAACGAGAAGACCCGGGAGTGTTCGAGGAAGCGCCCCAGTATCGAGCGGACCCGGATGTTCTCCGAGAGGCCGGTGACGCCGGGGCGGATCGCGCAGATGCCGCGGACCCAGATGTCGACCGGGACGCCGGCCTGCGCGGCCCGGTAGCAGGCGTCGATGACGGCCTCGTCGACCATCGAGTTGACCTTGATGCGGACATAGGCGGGGCGCCCGGCCCGCTGGTGGGCGATCTCCTTGTTGATCCGGACGATCAGCCCGTCGCGCAGCGACTTGGGGGCCACCAGCAGCCGCCGGTAGGTCTCGCGGCGGGAGTAGCCGGAGAGCCGGTTGAACAGGTCCGAGAGGTCCGCGCCGACCTGCGGGTCGGCGGTGAGCAGGCCGAGGTCCTCGTAGAGCCGGGCCGTCTTCGGGTGGTAGTTGCCGGTCCCGACGTGCGAGTAGCGGCGGAGGGTGTCGCCCTCCTGGCGGACCACGAGGGAGAGCTTGCAGTGCGTCTTCAGCCCGACGAGGCCGTAGACGACGTGGCAGCCCGCCTCCTCCAGCTTGCGCGCCCACTTGATGTTGGCCTGCTCGTCGAAGCGCGCCTTGATCTCGACGAGTACGAGGACCTGCTTGCCGGACTCGGCGGCGTCGATGAGGGCGTCCACTATCGGGGAGTCGCCCGAGGTCCGGTACAGCGTCTGCTTGATCGCCAGCACGTCCGGATCGGCCGCCGCCTGCTCCAGGAAGGCCTGGACGGACGTCGAGAAGGAGTCGTACGGGTGGTGCAGCAGCACGTCCCGCTCCCGCAGCGCGGCGAAGATGTCCGGCGCGGAGGCGGACTCCACCTCGGCGAGGTCGCGGTGGGTGCCGGCCACGAACTTGGGGTACTTCAGCTCGGGCCGGTCCAGCGAGGCTATGCCGAACAGCCCGGTCAGATCGAGCGGGCCGGGCAGCGGGTAGACCTCGGCGTCGGAGACCTTCAGCTCGCGCACCAGCAGGTCCAGTACGTACGGGTCGATGGACTCCTCGACCTCCAGCCGGACCGGCGGGCCGAAGCGGCGCCGCATCAGCTCCTTCTCCAGGGCCTGGAGCAGGTTCTCCGCGTCGTCCTCCTCGACCTCCAGGTCCTCGTTCCGGGTCACCCGGAACATGTGGTGCGCCAGCACCTCCATCCCCGGGAACAGCTCCTCCAGATGGGCCGCGATGACGTCCTCTATGGGCACGTACCGCTGCGGCGACGCCTCCAGGAAGCGGGTCAGCAGCGGCGGCACCTTGACCCGGGCGAAGTGGCGGTGGCCGCTGACCGGGTTGCGGACGACGACCGCGAGGTTGAGCGAGAGGCCGGAGATGTACGGGAAGGGGTGCGCGGGGTCCACGGCGAGCGGCGTCAGCACGGGGAAGACGCGCTGGCGGAAGAAGGTGAACAGCCGGGCCTGCTCCTTCTCCGTCAGCTCCGGCCAGCGGATCAGCTGGATGCCCTCGTCGGACAGGGCGGGCGCGACGTCCTGCTGGTAGCAGGCCGCGTGCCGGGCCATGAGTTCGCGCGAGCGGGTCCAGATCAGGTCCAGGACCTCGCGGGGCTGGAGCCCGGAGGCGGAGCGGGTGGCGACGCCGGTCGCGATGCGGCGCTTGAGCCCGGCCACCCGGACCATGAAGAACTCGTCCAGGTTCGAGGCGAAGATGGCGAGGAAATTAGCCCGTTCGAGGAGCGGTGTCGACGGGTCCTCGGCCAGCTCCAGCACCCGTTCGTTGAACGCGAGCCAACTGCGCTCCCGGTCCAGGAAGCGGCCCTGGGGCAGCTCGTCGCCGTCCGTACCCGGCTCGTACGCGTCCGCGTCCGCGTCGATGTCCGGATCGAGGTCGGCGGCGGTGGACAGCGCGCCCGGCCGGGCCGCCTGGCCGGCGACGGCGTGCGGGCGGTGGGCGGCGAGGGAGCCGACCGACGGCTGGGCGGCGGGCTGGACCGGGACCTCGGAGCTGGGCTGCTGGCTCATGAACCCATTCTTCCGCGCGGACGGCTCCGGAGGCGCGTCGGAGGGGGTCGGGATCACGGGAACCGCGCGCGGAGCGCGTCGCGGTCCGGGATTCTTCCCGTTGCGGGGGGTCGGCAGGGCTGGCTGCATCCTGAGAGGGTCGCAAGGGCGTCTGAATGCCCGGTAACGGCGACATGACATGCAGGAAGCGGTGAGTGGCCGTGTGTGGCGGCTCCGCCCGGGGCCGGGGCCCCGGGCGGGCTCGGGCTACGCCTCAGGCGTGGTGGCGGCGCAGCACCCGGAAGGCGAGCGCGGTGATGGCGGCGGTGAGGACGAGCAGGAGGGCGGTCTCGGCGAGCTGGAGGGGCCAGAAACCACCGCCGGGGCGGACGGCCCCCAGGGTCACGATCACCGCGGTGGAGACGACCGCGGTCAGGGCCATCGACGGAAGCGTGCGCCTGACCAGCAGGGCGATGAGCGCGCCGAGGGCGAGGCAGAGCAGGGAGCAGGCGACGGGTACGGGACCCATCGCCCGGTACACCAGTGGCTCGGACGACTGTACGGGGTAGTGCGTCGCGGACGTCCGGGACCAGCCCCACGCGTACACGGCGGACAGTGCGGCGACGCCGGCCACGGTGACCGCTGCGGGTACCGCGAGCCTGGCGGCCAGCCAGTCGGCGGGGCTCACGGACTGGCTCCAGGAGAGGCGGTAGGTGCCGTCCTCCAGTTCCCGGCCGATGACCGGTCCCGCGACGAAGAGGCCGATGAGCACGGGCAGCGCCGTCATGGCCAGCCCTGAGTAGTCGAAGAGCCGCCCGTAGTGCAATTCGACGCTGAGGAGGTGGCGGACCTGGATGCCGCAGCCCCGGACGGTGTGCTGCACCGAACAGCCGGTTCCGGCGAAGTCGTCGGCGGCGGCGGACACGAACCACCAGGCCCCGGCGACCAGGGCGGTCCAGGCGAGGACGAGGGCGCCGCCGATCCACGGCACCAGGCGGTGCTGCCGTGCGACGAGCCGCGCCGGACCCCGCAGGGAGACCGCGCTCATGCCGCCACCGCCTGACGGGCCGTCGTGTCCGTGGTGAGCAGCGCGGGCGCCTCGGGGGAGCGGAGATGGGCCAGCAGGACTTCCTCCAGGGAGGGTTCGGTTCTGTTCCAGGCCGCGTCCACCGGGCCCTCCGGGCGGACCAGTGCGGTCAGCGTCCGTCCCGTGGTGCGGGACTCGACCACCGTGTGCGGCGCGAGGGCCCGTACGGGGCCGGTGAGCAGGGCGTGTGCGGCGATGAGGTCGTCCGTCCCGCCGCCGAGGCGGACGCGGCCGCCGTCGACGAGGAGCAGGTGGTCGCAGGCGCCCTCCAGCTCGCCGATGATGTGCGAAGACATCACGATGGTGGTCCGGCGCTCGGCGGCCTCGGCCATCAGGACGCCCATCAGCTGGTGGCGGGCGAGGGGGTCGAGATCGGCCATCGGCTCGTCGAGGAGCAGGAGTTCGGCCCGTTTGCCGAGCGCGAGGGCCAGGGCGAGCCGGGTGCGCTGGCCACCGGACAGCTCGCGGACCTTCGCGTCGTAGGGCAGCGGTCCGGCGACGCGCTCGGCCGCGTCCCGGTCCCAGCCGCCGGGGTTCAACTCGGCCCCCGCCCAGAGCGTCCCGGCGACCGTCAGCCAGGGGTACAGCGGCTTGTCCTGGGCCACGTACGCCATCCGGGCACGGGCCTCACCGGCCGTCGTGCCGAGCACCCGGATCGTCCCCTCGGCCGGGCGCAGGAGCCCCGCCGCCAGGGTGAGCAGGGTGGACTTGCCGGCGCCGTTGTGGCCGACGAGCGCGCAGACCGCGCCGGCCGGCAGCCGGAACGCGCAGTCGCGCAGCGCCCAGCCGCCCCGCCTGCGCCGGTATCGCATGCCGAGGCCGTCGGCCTCGATCGCTGAACCTGTCATCGGTCCTGGTCCCCCTCGAATGTCCTGTCCAGTACGGCGGTGAAGAGCGCGCTCACGTCGTCCCGGTCGAGTCCGGCGGCCCGCGCCCTGTCCGCCCAGTCGTCCAGTTCGGCGCGCAGCGGGGAGTCGTCACCGGCCGCCGCGCCGCCGAGCGTTCCGGTGACGAAGGTGCCGAGCCCGCGGCGGCCCTCGACGAGTCCTTCGCGTTCCAGCTCGCGGTACGCCTTGAGCACGGTGTTCGGGTTGATCGCGGTGGCCTCGACCACTTCCCGGGCGGTGGGCAGCCGGTCGCCCGGCTCCAGCAGGCCCAGGCGCAGGGCCTGCTTCGCCTGCTGGACGATCTGGAGATACGTGGCGACGCCACTGCGCCGGTCGATGCGGAACTCGACTGCCGCGGAGTCTGCCATCGTCACCCTTTCACTAATTAACTAGTGAAAGGGTGACGTGAAAGAGGGGCGGCGTCAAGCGACGCCGCCCCTGTGAGTGCCCCGCCCTCAGGACTCCGTGCGGTACATCAGGTCGACCTCGTGGGTGGTGAAGCCCATCCGCTCGTAGACCGTCACGGCGGCCGTGTTGTCCGCGTCGACGTACAGCATCGCCGTGGGCAGGCCCTCGGCGGCGAGGTGGCGCAGCCCGATGGCGGTGAGCGCCTTGCCGAGGCCGCCGCCCTGGGCGTCGGGCCGGATGCCGACCACGTACACCTCGCCCAGCCGCTCCTGGGCGTGCACCTTGGTCCAGTGGAAGCCGATCAGTTCGGGGGTGCCGTCCTCGCCGGCCCGTTCGGCCAGGAAGAACCCCTTCGGGTCGAACCACGGCTCGGCCTTGCGGTCGTCGAGGTCGCGCTGGCGCAGCGCGCCCTGTTCGGGGTGGTGGGCGAAGGCGGCGCTGTTCACCGCGAGCCAGGCGGCGTCGTCCTGGCCGGGCACGAAGGTGCGGACGGTGACGCCCGGCGGCAGGACCGGCTCGGCGATGTTCAGCGGATTCAACGGCCTGCGGAGCTGGCGCAGTTCGCGGAAGAGGGAGAGTCCGAGCACCTGGGCCAGATGGCGGGCGGCGGCCTTCCCGCCGTGCGCCCAGACCCGCAGCCGCTTGCCCGTGGCGGCCAGCAGCGCGGCGCCGAGGGCCCGTCCGTGGCCGTGGCCCCGGTGGGCCGGGTGCACGACGAGTTCGGCGGCCGGGGCCTCGACCGGGTCGGTGTCCTCCAGTTGCGCGTACCCGACGAGTGTGCCGCCGGCCGTCAGCAGGAAGTGCCGGACGCCGTCCCGGTGCCCGCCCCGCAGTTGGAGCCGTCCCTGCTCGGACACGGCCTGCCGGCCGTCGGAGCGCGCGGCCTCGGCGAGGAGCCCGGCGACGGCTTCCGCCTGGTCGGGGGTGAGGGTGTCCAGGGTCTGGATCTCGCGTCCGGGAGCGGGGAGGGGTACGTCAGTCGTCATGGATACGAGCGTACGGGCCCCTTGGGCGGGGGGCGGCGAGGTTGGGGCGGGGTTTGCTTGCGGGGCCCCCGTGTTCGGGGTTCCGTCCTCAATCGCCGGACGGGCTTGTTTGTGCGGGTTTCCCGTGGGGTGCGCCCAGGGTCGTCGTGTGGGGTCCGGGGTCCCTCCGGGGCGTCTCCTCGAACGACGAACGTGCGGGCACCACGCGTACGGACCCCGGTCTGTGTTCGTCGTTCTGCGGGGACTCCCCTGCACGCCCCCGGACCCGGCCGTCGTGCGTCTGCGGCCCGGGATTCGCCGGCGGGGGGAGGGTAACCGGCGGGGCGCGTTCGTGGGCCTCAGGCCCCACCGGGGGGAAGACGCCCGACCGGCCGGTTGGGGGCGCGCAGGGGAGTCCCCGCAGGAAATGGCGTACGACCCGGGTCCCCTTGCGCACCCGGGTGCACACGCCATTTCTGAGGAGTCTCCCCGGAGGGGCACCACCCACCACCCACCGGACACAGGCGCACCCGCACCCGGAGGGCCCCGCTCCATTTGGGCGATTGGCCCCGTTCCGATCGTGCGGCAACCAGTTCGTAACCCCAAACATCTGTCGCGCTACGCGCGTTGACCCTAGGCTGCGCACGCAGTATCCAGTTTCAGACGTGGCTCGATCGTCACACCTCCCGCTGAACTCACAAGGGGTCCGATGTCAGCGACACCTCAGAAGAACCGCGCGTCCCGGCGGGCGCTCGCCGCCGTGGCCGGGCTCGCCACGATCGGCGCGCTCGTGGCCGCGATGCCGGCCGGCGCCCAGGAGCACCCCGGCAAGGGGAAGGGCTCCACCGTCGACGTGCAGCTGCTGTCCTTCAACGATCTGCACGGAAATCTGGAGCCGCCGGCCGGCTCCTCGGGCGAGGTCAGTGAGAGGCAGGCCGACGGCACCGTGGTGCCGGTCAAGGCCGGCGGCGTCGAGTACCTCGCCACGTCGCTGCGCACCGCGCGCAAGGGGCACCCGTACTCGATCACCGCGGCCGGCGGCGACATGGTGGGCGCGAGCCCGCTGCTCTCCGGGCTCTTCCACGACGAGCCGACCATCGAGGCGCTCAACAAGATGAACCTCGATGTGACGAGCGTGGGCAACCACGAGTTCGACGAGGGCGTCACGGAGCTGCGCCGTCTCCAGAACGGTGGCTGCCACCCGGTCGAGGGCTGCTACGAGAAGGGCAAGAAGTTCAAGGGGGCGAAGTTCCCCTACCTCGCCGCCAATGTGACGGACGAGAAGACCGGGAAGCCGATCCTCAAGCCGTACACGGTGTGGCAGAAGGGGAACGTCAAGATCGGCTTCATCGGGGTGACCCTGGAGGGCACGCCGAACATCGTGACCGCCAACGGCGTGAAGGGGCTGACGTTCCACGACGAGGTCGAGACGATCAACAAGTACGCCAAGGAGCTGGACCGCCAGGGCGTCAAGTCGATCGTCGCGCTGATCCACGAGGGCGGCGCCCCGGCCTCGTCCTCGTACAACTACGACTGCGACAGCAACGGCCCCGGTGACGGCATCTCGGGTCCGATCACCGAGATCGCCAAGGGCATCACGCCCAAGGTCGACGCGCTGGTCACGGGCCATACGCACCAGGCGTACGTGTGCACGATCCCGGACCCGGCGGGTAACCCGCGCCTGGTCACCTCGGCGGCCTCGTTCGGCAAGCTCTACACCGAGACGACGCTGACGTACGACCGCCGTACCAACGACATCGTCCGCACCTCGGTGGCATCGGCCGGTGCCGGGAACCCGAAGGCGGCCAACCACGTCGTCAGCCGCACACAGAAGGCAGCCGGCGACATGTACCGGCTGATCAAGCGCTGGAACACCCTGGCCGCCCCGATCGCCAACCGCCCGCAGGGCTACATCTCGGCGGACATCAACGGCCGCGGCTCCACCGCGCCGGAGAAGCCGCTCGGCGACCTGATCGCCGACGCCCAGCTGGAGGGTCTGGCCCCGGCCGACAAGGGCGGGGCGGTCGTCGCGTTCATGAACCCCGGCGGCATCCGCGCGGACCTCGTGTACAAGGCGACGGGCGGCGAGGGCGACGGCGTCGTCACGTACGGCGAGGCGTTCACCGTGCAGCCGTTCACCAACATGATGAACGTCGTCGACCTGACCGGCGCCCAGCTGGTCTCCGCGCTCCAGCAGCAGGTCAGCGGGTCGAACGAGGCCAGCCCGAAGATCCTCCAGGTGTCGAAGGGGCTCACCTACACCCTGGACATGACGAAGTCGGGCGCGGCCCGGGTGGTCACGGACACCATCCGTCTGAACGGTGAGGCGATCGACCCGGCCAAGACCTACCGCGTCGCCATGAACGAGTTCCTGGCGGGCGGCGGCGACGGCTTCGCGGCCCTCGGCCAGGGCACCAACAAGCTCGTGGGCGCCTCGGACCTGGACCTGTTCAACGCCTACCTGGCGGCCCACTCCACGGCCGCCGCCCCGCTGGCCCCGCCGGCCGCGGACCGGATCACCGTCATCAAGTAGTCCGGAACCACACCGGGCGCGATGCGCGGGCGGGGGCGAAGGCCCCGGCCCGCGCATCCGTCGTTTCCCGGCGTGTGCTCCCTTCCCGCACGCGCGCCCCTCCCTGCACACCTGGCACAGACCCCTGCACGCGCGGCACATTCACCCGCTCCGGAGCGGCCTAGTCTCCTCGGCGGACGGTGCCCTCCTTCCAGGGTGCCGCTCCGATGGCGCGGTACGAGATGGGTCGGCGGACCCGTGTCGTACCGCGTCCTCGCATGTCATTCCCCCGGGGGCTCCGGCGGTGGCTGGGGCGCTCCGGGGAGGCGGAGGGTGGCTGTGGTGCCGCCGCCCTCGGCGGGGAGGAGGGTGACCTCGCCGCCGGCCTGCTGCACGGTGCGGGCGACGATGGAGAGGCCGAGGCCGGAGCCGGGGAGCTGCCGGGCGGACGGGGAGCGCCAGAAGCGCTCGAAGACATGGGGGAGTTCGTCGGCGGGGATGCCGGGGCCCTGGTCGCGGACCGTCAGCTCGCCCCGGTGCAGGACGACGGTGACGGTGCCCCGGGGCGGGCTGAACTTCACCGCGTTGTCCAGGACGTTGACGATCGCCCGTTCCAGCGCGGCGGGCTCGGCGCGGACGTACCAGGGGGCCAGCTCGGCCGTGATGGTCAGCTCGGGGCCGCGCAGCCGGGCGCGTTGCAGGGCGGTGCGGGTGATGTCGTGCAGGGCGACCACCTGGAGGGGGCCGGACTTGGCGGCGTCGGGGCGGGCCAGTTCCTGGAGGTCGCCGATGAGCGAGGCCAGCTCGGTCATCTGGGCCTTCACGGAGGCCATCAGCGCCTTGCGGTCGTCCGGCGGGATCGCGCGGCCGGTCTCGTCGCTGCGGGCGAGGAGTTCGATGTTGGTGCGCAGCGAGGTGAGCGGGGTGCGCAGTTCGTGGCCGGCGTCCGCGATGAGCTGTGCCTGCCGGTCGCGGGAGGTGGCGAGGGAGGACGTCAGCGAGTTGAACGAGCGCGAGAGGCGGGCGATCTCGTCCTCGCCCTCGACGGGGATGCGGACGGTCAGGTCCTCGGTCCGGGCGACGTGCTCGACGGCCTCGGTCAGCTCGTCGACGGGGCGCAGTCCGGAGCGGGCGACCCAGAGCCCGGCGGCGCCGGCGCCGAGGACGCCGATGCCGGAGACGAGGAGGAGCACCCAGGCGAGGGTGGTGAGGGGTTTGTCGATCTCGCTGAGGGGGCGGGCGAGGGAGACGGCGAGGTCGATGGGGCCCTTCACGGGGGCGGTGTAGACGCGCATCTCGACGCCGTTCGCGTCCTTCGCCGTGCGGAGCGCGTCGGGGCGGTCGTGGGTGACGACGGCGAGGTCCGCGTCGCTGACGGGGAGCTTGGAGGAGCCGGGCGCGAGGCAGACCGTGCCCTGGGCGTCGATGAGCTGGACGGTGAGCCCGGAGTAGGGCCGGGGCGGGATCTGGTTGGCGCCGCGGCAGTAGTCGTAAAGGTTGGTCAGATAGCGGGCGTCCACATTGGAGCCGCGCAGGGTCGAGTCCAGCTGGTTCTGCAACTGCTCCCGCGTCACGAACCAGCACGCCGCCGCCACCGCCGCGACCGCGACCGCGACCGCCGTGGCGATGAGGAGGGCGAGGCGGGAGCGGAGCGGCAGGGCGCGGATGCGGCGGAGGGGACCGGTCATCCCTCGGCTCCGCCGGAGCGCAGGGCGTAGCCGACGCCCCGCACGGTGTGGACGAGGCGGGGTTCGCCGCCGGCCTCGGTCTTGCGGCGCAGGTACATCACGTACACGTCGAGCGAGTTGGAGCTGGGCTCGAAGTCGAAGCCCCAGACGGCCTTGAGGATCTGTTCGCGGGTGAGGACCTGGCGCGGGTGGGCGAGGAACATCTCCAGGAGGGTGAACTCGGTGCGGGTGAGTTCCACCCGGCGCTCTCCCCGGGTGACCTCGCGGGTGGCGAGGTCCATGCGCAGGTCGGCGAAGGAGAGGGTGTGGTCGTCGGGGACGGGGGCGCCCGCCGCGGCCGCGTAGGAGCTGCGGCGCAGCAGAGCGCGGATACGGGCGAAGAGCTCGTCCAGTTCGAAGGGTTTGACGAGGTAGTCGTCGGCGCCCGCGTCGAGTCCGGTGACGCGGTCGCCGACGGTGTCGCGGGCGGTGAGCATCAGGATGGGCGTGGTGGTGCCGGTGGCGCGGATGCGGCGGGCGGCGGTCAGCCCGTCCATCCGCGGCATCTGGATGTCGAGGACGATGAGGTCGGGGGCGTACGTCTCGGCCTTGGCGAGGGCGTCGAGACCGTCGACGGCGACCTCGGTGCCGTATCCCTCGAAGGCGAGGCTGCGTTGCAGGGCCTCGCGCACGGCGGGCTCGTCGTCGACGACGAGGATGCGCTGGGGACCTTCCTCGGCGGGGCTCATCGCTGTCGCGTCCTCTTCTCGGTGCGTGCGGTCGGGGGCGGGTGCCAGTTTCTCAGCCCCGCCCGCTCAGGAGCCGTCGCCGGCCCGCAGACCGGCGAGGTCGGCCTTGAGGGTGTTGACCGGGATGGCGAAGCCGAGGCCGACGCTGCCCGCACTGGAGCTGCCCTGCCCCCCGGCGGAACTCGCCGAGTACATGGCCGAGTTGATGCCGATGATCTCGCCGTCCATGTTGATCAGCGCGCCGCCGGAGTTGCCGGGGTTGAGCGAGGCGTCGGTCTGGATGGCCTTGTACGTGGTGGTGGAGTCGCCGGTGTCGCCGTTGAACTGCTGTCCGCCGAACTCGAAGGGCCACTGCCGGCCGCCGCCCTGGTTCCCGTTCTCGTCGCCGCCCTCCTTGGCGACGGTGACGTCGCGGTCGAGCGCGGAGACGATGCCGCTGGTGACGGTGCCGGTCAGGCCCTCGGGGGAGCCGATCGCGACGACCTGGTCCCCGACCGCGACCTTGGAGGAGTCGCCGAGCGTGGCGGTCTTCAGTCCGCTCGCGCCCCGGAGCTTGATGAGGGCGAGGTCCTTGTCGGGGTCGGTGCCGACGACGTCGGCGGTGTACTTCTTGCCGGCGGAGAGCGTGACCTCGATGGAGGTGGCGCCCGCGATGACGTGGTTGTTGGTGACGATCTCGCCGTCGGCGGTGATGACGACGCCGGAGCCGGTGGACTGGCCGGAGGTGGAGGTCGCGGCGATCTCGACGATGGTCGGGGAGAGGGCGGCGGCGACGCCGGAGACGGTGCCCTTGCTGCTCTGCGAGACGGTGGTGCCGGGGACGATTCCGCCGCCGGCGGGCGTGGCGGTGTCGTCGGTGATCCGGCCGAGGAGCGTCGCGGTGCCGCCGCCGACGACCGCCGCGGCGAGGGCCACGGCCGCCAGCAGGGCGACCGGGCGGCCGGCCCGGCGGCGGGAGGGCGCCGGTCCGGGGGAGTGCGGGGCCGGGGCGGCGCCGTGGAAGCCGCCGTCACCGGATCCGGGCCACCCGGTCGTGCCGTGGCCCGCGTCGACCGGCGGGGCGGGCCGGTATGACGGCGGCGGCGGGTAGGCCGCTTCGCCGTTGCCGTACGAGGGGTACATCGGGTACTCGCCGCTCGGGCGCTGGCTCTCTGTCATGACCAAGAGCCTGTCCGGCCAAGATGAGAGGAGCGTGAGCACGCGCTGAGAAGCCCGGCAGAACCTCGTATGCCCGATATAAAGACCGGGCGGGGGCCGGTACGGGGTCCGGTGCGCCGGGAGGGCTCAGAGCGGCTTCGGGGGTTCCCCGCAGCCGCAGGAGCGGCGGACGACGAGGGCCGAGGGGAACTGCTTCAGCCGCTCGCGCCGTGAGCCGGAGACCCGCAGCGAGTCGTCGAGGACCAGGTCCACCGCGGCCCGTGCCATCGCCGGACGGTCGGAGAAGACCGTGGTCAGCGGCGGGTCGGTGAGACCGGCCTCCTTCACGTCGTCGAAGCCCGCGACGGCCAGCTCGCCGGGCACGTCGATGCGCAGTTCGCGCGCGGCCCGCAGCACGCCGATGGCCTGGTCGTCGGTGGCGCAGAAGATCGCCGGCGGCCGGTCGGGGCCCGAGAGGAGGTCCAGGGCGACCCGGTAGGCGTCGTAGCGGTTGTACGGCGCCTGGAAGAGGCGGCCCTCGGTGGAGCGCCCCGATTCGTGCATGGCCCGGCGCCAGCCCTCGATGTGGTCGGCGACCGGGTCGCCGACGGACGGCGTGGACTCCATGCCGCCCAGACACGCCACATAGGCGTTGCCGTGCTCCAGGAGGTGGCGGGTGGCGAGCTGGGCGCCGCCCACGTCATCGGTGACGACGGCGACGTCGTCGATGGCCTCGGGCCGCTCGTGCAGCAGCACGACCCGGGCGTCCCACGCCTCTATCTCCGCCGCCGCCCGCTCGCTGGGGCCCTGGCTGACGAGGATCAGGCCGGAGACCCGCATGCCGAGGAAGGCGCGCAGATAGTGCACCTCGCGCTCGTCGCGGTAGTCGGAGTTGCCGACGAGCACCATTTTCCCGCGTTCGGCGGCGGCCTGTTCGACCGCGTGCGCCATCTCCGCGAAGAAGGGCTGCCGGGCGTCCGGCACGATCATCCCTATGAGGTCGGTCCGCCGCGAGGCCATGGCCTGGGCGACCCGGTCGGGCCGGTAGCCCAGCTCCTTGATCGCGGCGAGCACCCGCTCGCGCGTGGCCGGGGCGACCGGCCGGGGTCCGTTGTTGATGACGTAGCTGACGACCGCGGTCGACGTCCCCGCCAGTCTCGCCACATCGTCCCGCGTCACCTTGGCCACGCGCGGCAGTCTACGCGGATGGAACTACCTCTTGACAGGCCGGACCGGGGCTTCTTCCGTGACGTCCGACATCTCCGACTGCTCCGAACGGGTGGGGGTTTCGGTGCTCTCCTTGGCCGCGCCCGCCTTGGCCTCCTCGGCGGCCCGTTCCACCTTCTCCGGGGCGACGAAGCGGTATCCCACATTGCGGACGGTGCCGATGAGGGATTCGTGCTCCGGGCCGAGTTTGGCGCGCAGCCGGCGGACGTGGACGTCGACGGTGCGGGTGCCGCCGAAGTAGTCGTAGCCCCAGACCTCCTGGAGCAGCTGGGCGCGGGTGAATACCCGGCCCGGGTGCTGCGCCAGGTACTTGAGCAGTTCGAATTCCTTGAAGGTCAGGTCGAGTACCCGGCCCTTGAGTTTGGCGCTGTACGTGGCCTCGTCCACGGAGAGGTCGCCGTTGCGGATCTCCATGGGGGAGTCGTCGGCGGTGATCTGCTGGCGGCCGGTGGCCAGCCGCAGCCGCGCCTCGACCTCGGCGGGGCCCGCCGTGTCGAGCAGGACGTCGTCGATGCCCCAGTCCGCCGTGACGGCGGCGAGACCGCCCTCGGTGACCACGAGGATCAGCGGACAGCCCGGCCCGGTGGACCGCAGGAGCTGGCAGAGCGACCTGACCTGCGGCAGGTCGCGGCGGCCGTCGACGAGGATGACGTCGGCACCGGGGGTGTCGACGAGAGCGGGGCCCTCGGCGGGGGCGACCCGCACGCTGTGCAGCAGGAGGCCGAGGGCGGGGAGCACCTCCGTCGACGGCTGGAGGGCATTCGTCAGGAGCAGCAGAGAACTCATCGCCGTCCACCTGCCCGGTCGGTCGGTCGGTGATCGTGCACGGTTGGCTCGCCCATTGCGTCGGTCCTCCTCGTTCCCTGCGAGAGGGGCACTCCCGGGGCGGAACCCGGGGGAGTATGCGGCACTGCTTCGTACGCTGTGTCCTGCTCGGCCGTACGACCGGTGGTCGTACGGGTTTCGCCTGTGCGGCCCGCACCCAGGAACGCTGAGCTTGTCGAAACGTCTCCGTAACAACACGCGGAAAGCACAAAAGGACCCGGGGGCTGCATTGCCCGGATCCTCTTCCCCGCAGAATAGCCCACATGACTTCAGTGTCCGAGGGGCGAATTCGTGGTTGCGCTGTTCCCTTGATCACGCGCGGGCCGCTGCGGACGACATTGCGGGCGGGTGACGGGGTCCCGATCGAGGCGGTGTACGAGCCGTGTACGGCAGGTGCCGGTGCGGCGGACGGGACGGTCGGGGCGGGTACGGCGATCGTGCTCGCGCACGGATTCACCGGTTCGGCCGACCGCCCGGCGGTGCGGCGGGCTGCGGCGGTGTTCGCCCAGCGTGCGGCGGTGGTGACGTTCTCCTTCCGGGGGCACGGAGGGTCCGGCGGTCGGTCCACGGTCGGGGACCGCGAGGTGCTGGATCTGGCGGCGGCGGTCGCCTGGGCGCGGTCGCTCGGACACACGCGGATCGTTACGGCGGGCTTCTCGATGGGCGGTTCGGTGGTGCTCCGGCACGGGGCGCTGTATACGGCCCCCGGTGTGCGCGGGGAGGGCGGGGGGCGCACGGAAGCGCACGGGGAGGCGCACGCCGATGCGGTGGTGTCCGTGAGCGCTCCCGCGCGCTGGTTCTACCGGGGGACGGCACCGATGCGCCGGCTCCACTGGATGGTCACCCGCCCCACCGGCCGGCTCGTCGGGCGCTACGGCTTCCGCACCCGGATCGACCACCGCCCGTGGGCCCCGGTCCCGCTCTCCCCGGTCGAGGCCGCCGGGCGCATCGCCCCCGCCCCGCTGCTGATCGTCCACGGCGACCGGGATCCGTACTTCCCGCTCGACCACCCGAGGATGCTGGCCGGCGCGGCGGGCGGGGCCGCCGACCTGTGGCTGGAGCCCGGGATGGGCCACGCGGAGAACGCGGCGGACGAGACCTTGCTCACCCGCATCGCCGACTGGGCGACGGACCGGTGACGCGGGTGAACCATGATGGGCAGCTGACGCGAGACGAGGAGAGGAGCGCCGCCATGCCTGCGGGAACGATCCGCTACTGGGCAGCAGCCAAGGCAGCAGCCGGAACCGCGGAGGAGCCGTACACCGCCGCGACGCTCGGGGAAGCACTCGACGCGGTGCGCGCCGCGCACCCCGGTGAGCTGAGCCAGGTGCTGCGACGGTGTTCGTTCCTCGTCGACGGTGACCCCGTCGGGACCCGGAGCCATGAGACCGTACGCCTTGCCGAGGGCGGCACGGTCGAGGTGCTCCCGCCGTTCGCAGGAGGGTGAACCGGAGAACATGAGCAGCGATCAGCAACAGCCGTATCCCCAGGACCCGTACGCCCGGGACCCGTACCCGCAGGATCCGTACACCCAGCATCCGTACGCCCCGCGGCAGCCGTATCCGGCCCCGCAGCAGCCGTATCCGTACGGGCAGGACCCCACCGGGCAGGCGTACGGCGGTCACGGCCACCCCGACCCGGCGTACGGCGCCCAGGGCCACCAGGCACAGGCCCACCAGGACCCGGCGTACGGCGCCCAGGGCGCCTACGACCCGCAGGGGGCGCCCCAGCCGCAGCCCGGGGACGGGTGGCGGTCCGGGGAGCAGGGCGTCGCGCAGACCTGGGAGGGCCAGACCTGGGACACCCAGTACCAGCCGACGGTCCGGCCCGGCGGCCCCGCCCCGGTGCCGGCCCCCGACGCGGAGCAGACGGCGTACCTCCCCCCGGTGCCGGCCCCCGAGGCCGAGCAGACGGCGTACCTCCCGCCGGTGCCCGTTCCGGCGGTGGACGCGGCCGAGACCGCGTACCTGCCTCCGGTGAACGCGGCCGAGGCCCCGTATCCGGCGCCCGTTCCGGCGGCGCACGCGGCCGGGACCGCCTCCGTGCCTCCGGTGGCCCCGGCGCACGCCTCCGGCTCCTACCCGCTGCCGCCCGAGGTGCCCGCGGCCCCCGCCGCGCCGGCCGCACCGGCCTCCGCGTCGGCGGCCGACGGCTACAGCGCGCCCACCACCCTGGGCAACAGCCGGATCACCGACGCCCAGCGGGCCCGCGCCGAGGGCCGTTCGCCGATCATCCCGCCCGGGACGCAGCCGGCCGCGATCACCGCCGGGCTCGGGCTGCTGCTCGCGCTCGGCGCCGCCCTCGGACCGTACGCGCTGGCCGTCCCGCTGGTGCTGCTCCAGGGACTCACCGCCGCCGGCTGGTTCCGGCTCAACGGGATGTGGCCCGCCCGCCAGGGCATCGCTCTGGCCTTCGCCGGCGGGCTGGTCGCGGACGTGGCGCTGCTCGCGGCCGGCCGGGACGACGGTCCGGCCGCGATCCTGGGCACCCTCGGCGTCTGGGTGCTGCTCACCGTCGTGCTCCAACTGCGCAGCCACGCGGGCGCCGACGAGCGGATGCAGGGGCTGATGGCCACCCTCGCCTCGGCCGCGCTCGCGGTGCTGGCCGCCGGGCTCCTCGCGGCCGTCCCGGACGCCGTGACGGCCGGTTCCGTCGCCGTCGCCGCCGCCGTGCTCGTCCGGGCGCTCCCGCTGCCCGGGCCCGCCTCCGTCGTGGGCTCGCTCGCCGTCGCGGCGGCCGGGGGCGCGGTGGGCGGAGCCCTCGCCGGTCTCGGCGGGTCCGGGGGCGCGCTGCTCGGTCTGGCCGCCGGGGTCTGCGCGCTCGTCGGACTGCGCGTGGCCAGCTACGACTACCCGTCGCGGTTCGTCCACATGACGGCCGGGGTGGCGCTGCCGCTCACCGCCGCCGTGCCCGCCGTCTACCTGGTCGGGCGGCTGCTCGGCTGACGCGGGGACGGGAGACGGGCGCGCCGCGCCACCGGGACGAAGCCCTCCACGGGGAACCGCTGGGGGGCTTCCGCACGTCGATCACCGGGGGCGTGACGCGCCGGCCGTCGCCGGACCGCGCGGGGCCGCGCCCGGGACCGTACGGGCGTGAGGTGGGGGAAGGACAGGCATGCGTGCACTGCGAATACTGCTGGTCGTCTTGGTGGTCCTGGCCGGACTGTTCACGGCCGTGGACCGGGCGGCCGTCTGGTTCGCCGAGTCGCGGGCGGCCGACCGCGTGGAGGTCTCCGGGGCGACCATCGGGTCCACGGACGTCTCCATCAAGGGCTTCCCGTTCCTGACCCAGGTCCTCGGCAAGGAGCTGGACGAGGTCGAGGTGAGGGTCGACGGGATCGAGGCGACCGCCGGGGGCCGCGCGCTGCGCATCGACCACATGACGGCGGACCTGCACCGGGTGCGGCTGTCCGACGGCTTCTCCGGGGCGACCGCCGACCGGGCCACCGGGACGGCCGTCGTCTCGTACGCGGATCTGACGAAGGCGGCCTCCCAGGGCGTCGTCGTCGAGTACGGCGGCAAGGGCAAGGTGAAGGTGACCGGTTCGGTGAACATCCTCGGCCGGACGCTCACCCGCAGCGTGCTGTCCACGGTGACGCTGGTCGACGGCCACACCGTGCGGGTGCACGCCGACAAGGTGCCGGGCGAGGGGATCCCGGGCCTCGAAGGGCTCGTCCGCGAGAAGACCGACTTCGAGCGCGAGGTCGGCACCCTGCCGAACGGGCTGAAGCTGGAGCGGATCGAACCGACCGCCGCCGGTCTGGAGATCTCCGTGACGGGCACCGACGTCCGCCTCGCGGGCTGACCACCTCGCCCGGCCCGCTCCGTACCGGCCGGTCCGCCCGCCTCACCACATACTGAGACGGCGGAGTCCGTTCCGCAGATGGTGCTCCGGGCCCGTCGGGCACGCGGAGCCCCGGGCGGCCGGTGCACTCCACACTCGTCCCACATGCCGGACGATCGTGTCTCAATATACGACACAACGGTGACATGGCCGCCCGGACGTCCCTACGATCGGACCCATGCAGTGCTCTATTAGCGGTCTCCGTCAGCGGGGACAGGCGGATCTCACGAAGCGGCGGGCAGTGGACCTGTGCCGCGTCGCCGCCATGCTCTGTCGCACTGTCTGAGCGGGACCTCCGCCGTCCCGCATTCCCTGGCCTCCGACGCGTCCGTCGAGGCCGTCCCGCGTGGCACCTGTGCACGCGCCGACCGCGCCGCGTACGTCCGGAATCACCACGCACCATCGCGCACCACTCGCATCATCCCGCCGCAGACTGCCCCGGAGGAGAACAGCATGAGCCGCAGTGACGTCCTGGTAGACGCCGACTGGGTCGAGGCCCACATCGACGACCCCCAGGTCGCCCTCGTCGAGGTCGACGAGGACACCTCCGCGTACGAGAAGAACCACATCAGGAACGCGATCCGGATCGACTGGACGAAGGACCTCCAGGACCCGGTCCGCCGCGACTTCATCGACCAGGCCGGCTTCGAGGCGCTGCTGTCCGCCAAGGGCATCGCCAACGACACCACGGTCGTCCTCTACGGCGGCAACAACAACTGGTTCGCGTCCTACGCGTTCTGGTACTTCAAGCTCTACGGCCACCAGGACGTCCGCCTGCTCGACGGCGGCCGCAAGAAGTGGGAGCTGGACTCCCGCGACCTGGTCGACGGCGACCAGGTCCCGTCCCGCCCGGCCACGCAGTACAAGGCCCAGCCGCAGGACGAGTCGATCCGCGCCTACCGCGACGACGTCGTCGCCGCGATCGGCACCAAGAACCTGGTCGACGTGCGGTCGCCCGACGAGTTCAGCGGCAAGCTGCTCGCCCCGGCGCACCTCCCGCAGGAGCAGTCGCAGCGCCCCGGCCACGTGCCGAGCGCCCGCAACATCCCGTGGTCGAAGAACGCCAACGACGACGGCACGTTCAAGTCGGACGAGGAGCTGAAGGCCCTCTACGAGGCGGAGCAGGTCGATCTGTCGAAGGACACCATCGCCTACTGCCGCATCGGTGAGCGCTCCGCGCTGACCTGGTTCGTGCTGCACCAGCTGCTCGGCCAGGAGAACGTCAAGAACTACGACGGCTCGTGGACCGAGTACGGCTCCCTCGTGGGCGTGCCGATCGAGCTCGGCGCCAACAAGTAATCCCGTACGGCCGGTTCGTCCCGCGGACCGGCCGTGCCACCCGGACCGGCACGACCCCCGACCAGAAGGACAGAACCATGTGTGGAGCAAAGGCCGGCGGCCCCGACGCCTCGACGATCAAGCCCGGTGAGACCACCATCCAGGGCAGCGTGACCCGCAACGGCGAGCCCGTCACCGGGTACGTCCGCCTGCTGGACTCGACCGGCGAGTTCACCGCCGAGGTCCCGACCTCGGCGACCGGACAGTTCCGCTTCTACGCGGCCGAGGGCACCTGGACGCTCCGCGCCCTGGTCCCCGGCGGCAGCGCCGACCGCACGGTCGTCGCGCAGACGGGCGGCCTCTCCGAGGTGGCCATCGCCGTCTGAGCGGGGCCGGCGGGTCGCTGCCGTCGAAACCGGCCGAAGGGCCGCACCCCAGGGGGTTGGACGCTTCCTGAGCGGGGTGCGGCCCTTCGCGCCGTCCGGACCGGGAACGGGACGGGCATCCGTGGGCCTGTCCGCGATCGGGTGCGTGATCCGGTCCGTCCTTGGACCGGCCGGGTGACGGAAACGGGCCTACGCTGGAGTCATGTACCGCCGACGCCGGCGCGCCTACTTCCTCATGATGGCCGGATGCCTCGTGCTCTTCGTCTCGGCCTGGGCCTTCGTGCGGCTCTGGTCGATGCCCGCCGCCATCGCGATGTGCGTGGTGGCGATGGTGATCCCGCCCGTCGCGGCGATGGTCGCCAACCGGAAGGGCCCGGAGGACCGCTGGTGGGACGAGCCCGAGAGGCGGGCCCGCCCGCCCGAGCGGACGCGTACGGACCGGGAGCCGCCGGTGAGGCAGGGGCTCACGGGCGATCCGGAATCGGACGCCTGGTGGGACGAGCTGGACGGCAGGCACCGCCGCTGAACCACCCCGCCGGAGCGGTTCGCGCCGTCAGTAGACGAGGGCCTGGACGCCGTCCGCCATGATCTCGCTGACGAAGACCTGCGCGCCCGCGATCCGTACGCCCTCGAGGACGTCCGCCTCGGTGATGTCGCGCCGGGCCGCGCACTGGGTGCAGAGCGTGATGAGCCCGCCCGCCTGGATCGACTCGATCAGGTCCGGCAGCGGTGCCGCGTGCGGCAGTTCGAACTCGGCGGCCCGCCCCGGCAGCGCGAACCACGCGGACTCGCCGGTCAGCCAGAGCGAGACCTCCACCCCGCTCGCCACGGCCACCGCCGCGACGGTGAACGCCTGCGAACAGCGCTCGGCGGAGTCGGCACCTGCGGTCACCTTGATCACGAGCTTCTTCGGCATATGCCGAACTGTAATCCCCTTCCGCGCAACCCCGTTGGCGCCCCGGCGGTCAGGTGGATGCACAGGTAACGGAACCCGTGCCCCAGGTCTCGTGGGGGGACCCCAAAAGTGAATCCGAACGACACAGTGTCCGACGAGCAGGCGCAGCCGCCTGTTCCCGTGGGGGTGGCGGAGCCGGCGGTACCGCCGGAACCGGCCGCTCGGCCGGGGCGGCGTCCGCGCGGGCGTACCACTCTGATCATCGCGGCAGCCGCCGTGCTGGGCATCGCGGCCGGTGCGGCCGTCGGCTACGACATCCAGGCCGGCCGCGCCCCGACGCCGCTCGCCGCGCTCTCGCAGCCGGGGCTCGGGTACCCGGCGAAGGCGCTGCCCGCCGACCGGGTGCCCGATCCGCTGCCCGCCTCCCAGGACCGCCGGGTCCGCACGGACGGCGATCTGCGCAAGCTGCTCCTGCCCCGGCCGGCCGGCTGGCGCACGAGCGAGGACGTGCCCGTGATCCGGAACGGCTGGGTCGCGGTCGACGACTACGTGCGCGACTTCGAGGACGACTCGTTCATGTTCGGCCGCCTCCTGGAGGCGGACATCCGCCGGGTCGCGGCCACCGCCTGGCAGAAGGGCGAGAACCGCGCGGTCAGCGTCATGCTGGTGCAGTTCCGGGCCGGTACGGCCATGTCCGCCGCCCTGCACTCCGCCGACCAGCGCGCCTACATGCCCGACCCGAAGCACGGCGCGGGCAATACCGGCGACGCGATCAAGGGCAGCCTCAACGGCCGCTACTACCTGTACAAGGTCGACCGCGAGCCGGGCTACCTCCCGCTCTACCGGGCCAGGGCCGTCTTCGACCGGGGCGACGTCATGGCCGACATCAACCTGATCGACACCGAACCGATCAGCAAGAAGGACATCCGTACGCTGGCCGAGCGACAGTTGGAGCGCCTGTGAGCAACGACGCCGTGCCCGAGCCCGTTCCGGACGCCGTGCCCGAGCCCGTTCCGGACGCCGAGCCCGCGCCCGTTCCGGAAGCCGCGCCCGCAGCCGTTCCGGACGCCGTTCCCGAAGCCGTGCCCGGCCCCGTCCGCCGGAGCCGCGTCCGGCGGGTGGCGCTCGCGGCGGTCCCCGTCGTGCTGGTGCTGGCCGCCGTCGCCGGAGCGGGCGTGTACACGAAGACCGTGGCCGACGACGCCGACCGCACCGTCCCGACCAGCCTCTGGTACGAGGACGAGCAGGGGCCCGGCCCGGACCCGGCCGGTGACGTCTCCAAGGGCCGGACCACCACCGAACTGAGCAAGCTGCTCCTGCCGGTCCCCCGGGACTTCCGGCTCGGCCCGGACTCCGGGGTGCACGGCAACGACAGCGAGATCGGCGGACGCGCGGCCACCGCCGAGATGAAGGAGGCCGGCCGGGGGCTGGCCGGCAAGCAGCGCAGGGAGCTGGAGAAGCGGATCGACAAGCTGCGCATCCAGGGCCTCGCCATCCGGACGTACACGGCCGACACCAACGACCTCCTCGTCAAGACGGAACTGATGCGGATGAAGGACACCAAGGCCGTCCGGGACCTCTACACGATGCGGACGCACCTCTACGACGCCGTGGGGGCCTTCCGGAAGGGGCCGAAGATCACCGGCCACAGCGGGAACGCCCGGTGCTTCCTGGCGCCCGAGGACAAGGAGAGCGGGGTCGAGCGCATGACCTGCCTGGCCTTCGACGGCGAGACCACCCTCACCGTCACGGCGTCCGGCACCAAGCCCTTCCACACGTCCGCCGCCGTCGGCCTGGTGAAGGACCAGCTCGACCACCTCACGTCCCCGGGGGAGTACGTATGACCGAGCAGACGGCCGCACCGGCACCCCAGCCGCCGCCCCAGCAGCCCGAGCAGCCCGAACCGCCCCACCAGTCCGAGCAGCCCCAGCAGCCCCACCAGTCCGAGCAGTCCCAGCAGCCCGAGCAGTCCGAGCCGCCGCAGCTTCCGCCCATGCCGCTGCTGCCGCCGGCCCCGCCCCCCGTCCCGGCGGCGGTGCCGTCGGCGCCCCGGCCGCCGCGCCGGGCGCTGCGGGCGGTGGCCCGGTGGACCGCCGCCGTGCTGGTCTTCGGCGCGTTCGGTGCCGGTACGGCGTACGCCCTCACCTCGGCGGACCGGGGCGACGTCCCGGGCCTCGCCACCGAGAGCGACGGGCGCTGGGACTACCCCCGGCTGAGCCTGCCCGCGCTCCCGCCCGGATCGCCGCGCCCGTTCACCGAGGGCAACACCGCCGAGGTGCACTACGCCGACCTGCGCCGGCTGCTGCTCCCCGCCCCGGCCGGGGCGGAGCCGGACCCGAAGCTGACGGGCGGCTGGATCGGCACGGAGCAATTCGTCGCCGCGTTCGCGAAGAGCTCCCGCGCCGACCTCCGCGCCCAGCTCGGGGAGTCCACCGTGCGGCACATCGCGGCGCGCGGCTGGACCATGCCGGACGGCACGTCGACCCGGATCTATCTGCTCCAGTTCGACTCGACGGCGTTCGCCGACGACTTCCGGGACGCCCGGTACATCGGCTCCACGCCCGGGGACGCGCTGAACGGCGCGGAGCACATGGACCTGGACGAGACGTGGAAGGGCGGCGGGAAGGTCCCGGAGACCGCGACCTACGTCTTCGACGAGCCGAAGCCGTTCGGCGCGGCCCAGGTCCGCGAGGGCTTCGTGGTCGCGGGCGACACCATCGGCCTGGTCGTCCAGGAGCGGAAGGGCGGCGGGGGGACGCCGCGCGTCCCGTTCCACCAGACGCTGATCCTCCAGAACCAGCTGCTGGGCTGAGCGACGGGCCGGCCCCGGCACGCCCCGGAACGGCGTGCCGGGGCCCCACCCATTAGGCTGGGCCCCGGCCCCGTACTGCCGCCATACCGCTCGTTCAAGGAGCTCCACGTGCTTGAGGCATTCTTCTCCGCCCTGCTGGTCCTCGTGTGCCTGGGCGTGCTCGCCTTCGCCGGTGTGACCGTGAAGAAGCTGTACCAGGGCCAGCGCTAACCCCCTCCGCCTCACCGATCGATTGAGCCGCACATGATCGAGATCCCGTCCGACCTCCACCCGGACCTCGTGCCGCTGGCCTTCCTGCTGGGCAACTGGGCGGGTGCCGGGGTGTCCGACTTCCCCGGTGCCGAGAAGTGCAACTTCGGCCAGGAGGTCACCTTCAGCCACGACGGCCGGAACTTCCTGGAGTACGTCTCGCACTCCTGGATCCTCGACGACCAGGGCGACAAGGTCGCGCCGCTGGAGTCGGAGACCGGCTACTGGCGGATCGACAAGGACCGCAAGGTCGAGGTCGTCATGGCCCGCGACCAGGGCGTCATCGAGATCTGGTACGGCGAGCTGGCCGACAAGAAGCCGCAGATCGACCTGGTCACCGACGCGGTGGCGCGCACGGCGGCCTCCGGCCCGTACAGCGGCGGCAAGCGGCTCTACGGCTATGTGAACAGCGACCTGATGTGGGTCGGTGAGAAGGCCACCCCCGAGGTCGAGCTGCGGCCGTACATGTCGGCGCACCTGAAGAAGGTCGTCACCCCCGAAGAGGTCCAGGCCATGGCGAAGAGCCTGGGCGACCTCCCGGACGACGGCATCGCGTTCTTCAAGTAGTCCTCGGGCACCCCGTGGGGCCGTGAGCACCCCGGCCCTGCGGGGTGCCGTTTTCCACGCGGGGCAGGAGCGGCGGGCCGCACGCGCCCTAGACTGGAGCCTGTGGTGAGCACCGACTGGAAGTCCGATCTCCGGCAGCGCGGCTACCGGCTGACGCCGCAGCGGCAGCTTGTCCTGGAAGCGGTCGACACGCTGGAACACGCCACGCCCGACGCCATCCTCTCCGAGGTCCGGCGCACGGCGTCCGGGGTGAACATCTCGACGGTCTACCGGACGCTGGAGCTCCTGGAGGAGCTGGAGCTGGTCAGCCACGCCCACCTGGGCCACGGCGCGCCGACGTACCACCTGGCCGACCGGCACCACCACATCCACCTGGTCTGCCGCGACTGCGCGGACGTCATCGAGGCCGACGTCGGCGTCGTCGCCGAGTTCACCGAGAAGCTGCGCGAGGCCTTCGGCTTCGAGACGGACATGAAGCACTTCGCGATCTTCGGCCGCTGCGCGGACTGCACGGCGAAGGCGGCCTCCGCCGGGACGTCGGCGGACTCCTCGACGGCGGACTCCTCATCGGCGGACTCGTCGGCGGACGGGAACGCGGCGCCTGCGGAGGCCGCCGACCGCTGACCCGCGTCCGGGTGCCGCACGGGTGAACGGCCCGTGCCGGGACGGTCGTACGCTGGTCGTATGAAGAGCCCCCTGCTGTCCCTGCCCGGCGCCGTCCCCGCCGAAGGCCGCGACGAAGGCGTCGCCGCGCACTACGGCGACCTGTTCCGCGAGCAGCGCGCCCTCGCCGACGGTTCCGGCCTCGTCGACCTCTCCCACCGCGGCGTCGTCACCGTCTCGGGGAGCGACCGGCTGGCCTGGCTGCACCTCCTGATCACGCAGCACGTCAGCGAGCTGGCCCCCGGCCGCGCCACCGAGGCCCTGATCCTCACGGCGAACGGCCACATCGAGCACGCCCTGTACCTCGTCGACGACGGCGAGACCGTGTGGATGCACGTCGAGCCGGGCACCCGGGGCGAGCTGATCGCCTATCTGGAGTCGATGAAGTTCTTCTACCGGGTCGAGGTCGCGGACCGGACCGACGACTTCGCCGTGGTGTACCTGCCGGCCGGTTCGATCGCGGAGGCGCCCGAGGGGGCCGTCGTACGGGAGACGGCGTACGGCCGCGACCTGTTCCTGCCGCGCGCCGGTCTGGAGGCGTACGCCGCCGCGAACGGCCCGGTGGCCGGGGTCCTCGCGTACGAGGCGCTGCGCGTGGAGGGCCACCGTCCCCGGCTCGGCTTCGAGACCGACCACCGCACGATCCCGCACGAGCTGGGCTGGATCGGCACCGCCGTCCACCTCCAGAAGGGCTGCTACCGGGGTCAGGAGACCGTCGCCCGGGTGCAGAACCTGGGCAAGCCGCCGAGGCGGCTGGTCTTCCTGCACCTGGACGGCAGCGAGGTCGTGCTGCCCGGCCACGGCACCCCCGTGCGGCTCGCCTCGGACGGCCCCGAGGGCCGGCAGCTGGGCTTCGTCACCAGCTCCGCCCGCCACCACGAGCTGGGACCGATCGCGCTGGCGCTGGTGAAGCGGAACGTGGCGGTGGACGCGGAGCTGCTGGCCGGGGACACGGCGGCGGCGCAGGAGACGGTCGTCGAGCCCTGAGGGCTCGCGCGCACCGTCGGGGGCTCAGACCTCGATGAGGACGGTGAACGGGCCGTGGTTCGTCAGCGAGACGCGCATGTCCGCTCCGAACCGGCCCGTCTCCACGTGCGCGCCCAGCGCCCGCAGCCGCGCCACGACCTCGTCGACCAGCGGTTCGGCGACCTCGCCGGGCGCCGCGGCGTTCCAGGTGGGGCGGCGGCCCTTCCGGGCGTCCCCGTAGAGAGTGAACTGTGAGATCACCAGAAGCGGCGCGTTCACGTCGGAGCAGGACTTCTCGCCCTCCAGGATCCGCACCGACCAGAGCTTGCGGGCCAGCTGGGCCGCCTTCTCCGGGGTGTCCCCGTGAGTGACTCCGACCAGGACACACAGGCCCTCGCCGACTATTTCGCCGACGACGTCCGTGCCGTCGCGCCCGTCACCGGCGCCGGCCACGCTGACGCTCGCGCCATCCACCCTCTGTACCACTGCACGCATACAGACCAACCTATCTTGGGCTGAACGGGTACAGAGCACCTCCACGGGACCCCTCGGAGTGGCACCATGCACGGAGGCGGTGTGCCGACGCACCGGTCGAGGGGATGGACACAAGCATGAGCACGTATGGAACCGGGCAGTCCCCGGGCACAGTGCCGGTTGCGCGCCCCGGCGTCAACAGCGGTGTCAGTACGAGTACCGGTACGAGTGCGGGCATCGGCACGGGGACGTCGGGCGCGAGCACCCTGCGCCCACCCGTGCAGCGGACCGGGCACGGGTCCGAGGAGGGGCCCGGCGGCCCGGGGCCGGATCTGGCCGGGCTGCGGCTGCCGGAGCTGCGGGCGCTGCGGCGCGAGTCGCAGCGGGACGAGGCGGACCTCAGCTATGTGCGGCGGCTCGTGCAGGGGCGGATCGATATCCTGCGGGCGGAGCTGGCACGGCGGCGCGATCCGGAGACCCCGGTGGTGGACCGGCTCTCCGAGATCCTGGCGGACGCCCCGTCGCCGCATCGTTCCTCCGCCCGGCACGTCACGCTCGGCCCGCCGCGCAGCGACGAGTACCGCAGGCTGGCGGCGGAGACCCTGGCGGAGGTCGAACTGTCCGACCTCGACGCCCGGACGGACGAAGAGCTGCACACCGCGATGGGGCGGCTGGTCCGCTACGAACAGCAGGTTTCCCGGCGCCGGCACCGGCTCCAGCGCACCGCGGACGATTGCGGGGCGGAGATCGCCCGCAGGTACCGTGACGGAGAAGCACAAGTAGACGACCTGCTCGCCTGAAGCGATCCTTCCGGGGGCGGGTCCCGCCCGTCCCCGGAAGGCCACCATGACCTCCAGCGCAGCTCCGTCCGTCATATCCGAGCCGGGCGCGGTCCCGCCGGTCCCGCCCGTTCTGGCGGAGGTCGTCCGCTCCGGTTTCGTCGAGGGGCACCACCGGGGCTCCCTGGTCCTGCTGGACGCGGACGGCGGCGTGGAGCGGACGCTGGGCGATCCGTACGCCCCGGTCTTCCCCCGCTCCTCGAACAAGCCGATGCAGGCGGCGGCGGTGCTGCGGGCCGGTCTCGATCTCTCCGGGGAGCGGCTGGCGCTGGCCGCCGCGAGCCATTCCGGCGAGGGCTTCCACCTCGATCTGGTCCGCACGATGCTCGCCGAGCACGGGCTCGCCCCCGACGCTCTCCAGACCCCGCCGGATCTGCCGCTGGACCCGGTGGAGGCGGAGGCGTATCTCGCGGCGGGGCACGTGCGCGAGCGGATCACGATGAACTGCTCGGGCAAGCACGCGGCGATGCTCGCGGTCTGCGCGCGCAACGGCTGGGACCCGGCGACCTATCTCGACCCGGACCACCCGCTCCAGCGCCTCGTCCACCAGGTGGTGGAGGAGGCCGCGGGGGAGCGGGTCGCGGCGGTCGGCACGGACGGCTGCGGGGCGCCGCTGATGGCGCTGTCGCTGGTGGGGCTCGCGCGGGCGTTCCGTACGTTCGTGACGGCGGCGCCGGGGACGGCCGAGCGGCGGGTGGCGGACGCGATGCGGGCGCACCCGGAATACGTGGCCGGGACCCGGCGGCCCGACACCTGGCTGATGCGTGAGGTGCCGGGGACGCTGTCGAAGATGGGCGCGGAGGCGGTGCAGGCGGTGGCGCTGGCGGACGGCCGGGCCCTCGCCTTCAAGATCGACGACGGCGCGGGCCGGGCGCTGGGCCCGGTGCTGGCGCGGGCGCTGGGGCTGCTGGGCGTGGACGCCCCGGTGGTGGCGCGGATCGGCCGGGCGCCGCTGATGGGCGGGGCGGCGGAGGTCGGGGAGATCCGCGCGGTGTTCTGAGGGGGACCGGGGCCCTGTACACCCGCCTCCGGGCCTGCCGGGGGCCTTCCGCCCTGCCGCGCACCCGTACGAAAGGCGGGCGGCAGGCCCGGCCCGCACCCGTACGAAAAGAGAGCGACAGGCCCGGTCCGGCTGTTTAGCGTGAGGGGCATGACCAGCCTCGATGTCCGTCCCCTCCGTGAAGCCGAGTTCGCCGAGTGGCTCCGCGCCCTGAATACCGGCTTCCTGCGGGTGCCGACCCCGTCGCGGGAGGAGGTGGAGGGCCGGCTGCCGCACATGGACCTGGCGCGGGTGCGGGGCGCCTTCGACGAGGGGCGGTGCGTGGCGACGTTCCGATCGTTCGCCCAGGAGCTGACGGTGGTCGGCGGGGCGACGGTGCCGACGGACGCGGTCACGAACGTCACGGTGACCCCGACGCACCGCCGGCGCGGGCTGCTCACGCGGATGATGGCGGCGGACCTGGCCGAGGCCAAGGAGCGCGGTGATGTGGCGGCGACGCTGATCGCCGCCGAGTACCCGATCTACGGGCGGTACGGGTTCGGGCCCGCGGCCTGGACCACGGAGTGGGAGGTCGACGTCCACCGCACCGGCCTGGATCTCGGGGCCCGGGTGCCCTCGGCGGCGGACGGCGGCCGGATCGACCTCGTGGACGGGGCCGAGGTGCGCGCGCTCGGCCCGGCGCTCCACGACCGGCTGCGGGCCGCCCGGCACGGGGTGGTGAGCCGGGGCGCGCGGTGGTGGGACCTGTACACCGGGCAGGCGCTGTTCCCGGGCGACCCGTGGACCGAGCCGTTCCACGCGGTGTACCGGTCGGCCGACGGCAGCGTCGACGGCCTGCTGACGTACCGCGCGGACGGTGCCTGGGGCGACGCCAAGCAGCCGCTGAACCGGGCGACCGTGCGCAACCTGGACGCGGTGACCCCGGAGGCCGAGCGGGCCCTGTGGCACTACCTCTGCTCGATCGACTGGATCGCCGCGGTCCGCACCGGCCACCGCGCCCCCGACGACCTCCTTCCCCTCCTCCTCCCGGACCCCCGCGCCGCCCGCACCGTCACCCACGCGGACTTCCTCTGGGTGCGCGTCCTGGACGTCGTCCGGGCCCTGGAGGCCCGCACCTACGCCGCCCCCGGCTCCCTCGTCCTCGACGTCCACGACGCCGCCGGGCTCGCCCACGGCCGCTTCCACCTGGACGCCTCCCCGGACGGCGCGACCTGCGCCCCCACCACCCGCCGCGCCGATCTCGCCCTGGACATCCGCGAACTCGGCACCCTCTACCTGGGCGACGAGTCCGTCACCCGACTCACCGCGCTCGGCCGCGTCGACGAACTGACCGAGGGCGCGGCGGCCCGCGCCGACACGATGCTGAGGGCGGGACGGCGGGCCTGGTGCCCGGACGTGTTCTAGGCGGCGGACGGCTGCCCTCGCCCAGCTCTCCCCTGAGGGGACGCCCGAGTCCGGCGCCGTCATCGAGTCCGGATCCGGAACGGGCCGATGGGGGTCGGGAGGAGGCCGGTGGCGTGGGTGAGGAGGGTCCAGGGGGTGGTGGCGCTGCCGTGAGGCGTGAGCAGGAGGAGGACGGCGGGGTGCGGGGCGGGGGTCTCGGGGGTGAGGGGGTGCTCGCGGGCGGCGGGGGCATGGCTCTCCTCACTTTCTGCGTATGAGGTACGCATGACTGTGTAAGGGTTACGCGTCCCTAGGATGGGAGTCAAGGGAAGGCGGGATGCGGGTGACGCGTGGGGAACGGGCGTCGGGCGGTACGGGGCTGCCGGCGAGCATCGAGACGGCCTGGGGGCTGCGGGCGCGGCCGGCGAAGGGGCCCCGGCCCGGTCTGAGCCTGGAGCGGATCGTGGACGCGGCGATGGGGGTCGCGGCGGCCGAGGGGCTCGGCGGGGTGTCGATGGGGCGGGTGGCCAAGGAGCTCGGGGCGTCGACGATGTCGCTCTACCGGTACGTGGCCGCCAAGGACGAGCTGTACGTGCTCATGCAGGAGGCGGCCATGGGTCCGCCGCCCCCGCTGCCCGCCCTGGAGGAAGGCGCCGGCTGGCGCGCGGCGCTCGCCGAGTGGGCGCGGGCGCAGCGCCGGGTCTTCCACGCGCATCTGTGGATGCTCCGCATCCCCGTCGTCGGGCCCCCGGCGAGCCCCCATTCGGTCGCCTGGTGGGAGCAGGGGCTCCGGGCGCTGGAGGACACCGGCCTGGAGCCGGGCGAGCAGATCTCCGTCCTGCTGCTGGTCAGCGGGTTCGTACGGAACGAGGCCCTGCTGCGGGGGGATCTGGACGCCGCCGTCGAGGCCCGGGGGGTCCCGGCCGAGGAGGTCATGGAGGGGTACGCCCGCACGCTGGGCCGGCTGGTCGACCCGGTACGCCATCCCGCGCTCTCCCGGCTCACCGCCACCGAGGGCATGTGGTCGCCCGGCGACCCCGACCACGACTTCGTGTTCGGGCTGGAACGGATCCTGGACGGGATCGACGTCCTGGTCCGCTCCCGGACGCGGCCCCCGGGCCCGGAGGCCGGGCGCGGCTGAGGCCGCGCGTACCCTTCATGGCCATGAACGCAGAGAAGCCCGGACCCGCGGAGCGGCCGCACCGGTCCGAGCCCGCCGCGCCGATGGGGCTGCGCGAGCGGAAGAAGCAGCTGACCTACCGGGCCGTCTCGGAAGCGGCGATCTCGCTGTTCCTGGAGCGCGGCTTCGACAAGGTCTCCGTCGCCGAGGTCGCCGCCGCCGCGGACATCTCCAAGCCGACGCTGTTCCGGTACTTCCCGGCCAAGGAGGACCTGGTCCTGCACCGGTTCGCCGACCACGAGGACGAACCCGCCCGGGTGGTCGCCTCCCGCGCGGCCGGCGAGACCCCGCTGGACGCGCTGCTGCGCCACCTCCTCGACGGGCTGGAGCGCCGCGACCCGGTCACCGGGCTCTGCGACGTCCCCGAGATCCTGGACTTCCTCCGGCTGCTGTACGGGACGCCGTCCCTGGTGGCCGGGATGTACGCGTACCAGAGCCGCTCCGAGGCGGCGCTCGCCCGCGCGCTGGGCGACGGGACGGGGGACCGGCTGGCGGCCGGTCAGATCGTCGCCGTCCTGCGCATCCTGGCGCTGGAGAACTGGCGGCGGATCGACGAGGGCCGCACCGCCGACGCGCTGTATCCCCAGGCGGTCCGCGAGGCCGAGGACGGCTTCGCGCAGCTGCGGTCGGGGCTGGAGCGGCGGTAGGGGCGGTCGCGGGAGGCGGGAGCGTCCGGGTCGGGTACGGGAGGCGGAGGCTAGCGGCCGTCGTCCGCGTGCTGGACGGCTTCGGCTATCTCCCGTACCCGGTCCAGCGTGATGCCGGTGCGCTGCTCCACGGCCAGCGGGTGGTCGGTCGGTTCCAGTTCGATGCGCGGACGCCGGCCGATCGGGCGGGTGTGGACGTTGGTCTTGAGGTGGGTCGTCCGGGGGGTGTACAGGCCCAGCTCGGTGGTCAGCCAGCCGAAGTACGGCTTCTCCGACTCGCGGCCGGGCGTCTCCCACATGTCCAGCGCCCGGCCGAAGTTCTCCCTGCTCAGCGAGACCCAGACACCCCAGGAGAACGGCTCGGGGTGGTCGGTCACGGGTATCTCGATCAGACCTTTGATGAAGTAGTGCTCGTGCCTGACGATGCACTGGTCCGAGGAGAGCATGCTGTCCGGATCGTTCTCCAGGCTCGCGTCCCACACGTCGGGCGCCATGGTGGAGTACCCCATCGGGAGTTCCGGGTGGTGTTCGCCGCAGCGGGAGCAGGTGTAGCCGGGATCGGTAGCCATGGGCGGGATCCTAATGGGGCAACCGGGGTGCGTGAGCCTGGTGTTCCGGTTCGGCGGGGGTGCGGGGCGACGCGTCGGGGGCGGGTGCGGGGACGGACCGGGCCGGTGCCGGGCGGGCCGGGCGGCGCAGGACGGTCAGGGCCACCAGCAGGGCGGTGGCGAGGAGTCCGGAGCCGACGGCGAAGGCCAGGTGGTAGCCGCCGGTCAGTGCCTCGGCGCGGTCGTGGCCGGCCGCGAGGAGCGTGCTGGTCCTGGACGCCGCGAGGGTGGTGAGGACGGCGACCCCGAGGGCCATGCCGAGCTGCTGGGTGGTGTTGAAGAGGCCCGAGACGAGACCGGCGTCCTTCTCGTCGGCGCCCGACATGCCGAGCGTCGTCAGGGCGGGGAGGGCGAGTCCGAAGCCCGCCGCGAGCAGCATCAGCGGCAGGAGGTCCGTGGCGTAGTGGGCGTGCACGGGCAGCCGGGCGAGGAGCCCCAGCAGGGTCGTCAGCAGGACCAGGCCCGCCACCAGCACCCGCCGTTCGCCGTGGCGCGCGATCAGCCGGGCCGAGACCCCGAGCGACACCGCGCCGATGATCAGCGCGGCGGGCAGCATCGCGAACCCGGTGGCGGTGGCACCGTAGCCCCGCACCCGCTGGAGATACAGCGCGACCAGGATCTGGAACGAGAACAGCGCGGCCACCATCAGCATCTGGACCAGATTGGCTCCCGCGACGCCGCGTGAGCGCAGGACGCGCAGCGGCAGGAGCGGGGCGGCGGCCGTGGCCTGGCGTACGGCGAAGCCGGCGATCAGGGCGAGCGCGAGGGCGCCGAGCCCGAGGGTGTGCGCCGAGAGCCAGCCGTACGTCTCGACGCGGACGACGGCGTAGATGCCCGTCATGACCCCGACGGTGACGAGGAACGCGCCGAGCGCGTCGGCTCCGGCCGCCAGCCCGGGGCCCCGGTCGGCGGGCAGGACGCGGACGGCGACGAGGAGCGCGGCGATGCCGATGGGCAGGTTGATGAGGAAGATCCAGTGCCAGCCGAGCGCGTCGGTGAGGACCCCGCCGAGCACCTGCCCGAGCGAGGCGCCCGCCGAGCCGGTGAAGCTGAACACGGCGATGGCGCGCGCTCGTTCGCGGCGCTCGGTGAACAGGGTGACGAGGATGCCCAGGCCGACCGCCGAGGCCATCGCGCTGCCCGCGCCCTGGAGGAAGCGGGCGGTGATCAGCAGCGCGGGGGAGCCGGCGGCGCCCGCGAGGACGGAGGCGGCGGTGAAGACCCCGGTGCCCGCGAGGAACATCCGCTTGCGGCCGATGAGATCCCCGAGCCGTCCGGAGAGCAGCAGCAGGCCGCCGAAGGCGATCAGGTAGGCGTTGACGACCCAGCTCAGGGCGGAGGGGGTGAAGCCCAGGCCGTTCTGGATGGCGGGCATCGCCACGGTCACGATCGAGCCGTCGAGCACGGTCATCAGCAGACCGGTGGCGATCACGCCGAGGGCGAGGCGGCGCGTACGGGGCGAGCCGGGGGCGGGGTCAGGCGTGGGGGCAGGGGAATGCGAGGCGTGCATGGGGCTCTCCTGTCGGTCGGTGCGACAAGAGAGAACGTAGCAGATGGTTTTGTTGCAGACTATTTCTTTCGGTTCTTGTTTCTGGGCATACGGCGGCCAGGGGAGGGTGACCCTCGTGGTTCTCGTGGCCCCCGTCGGCCCCGACGGGCTACTTCTGGCGGTTCTGGCGGGCTCGGCGGGCCGTGTGGGGAAGCTCGGACGGGGTGGCGAGGTGCCCGCCGGCCAGCCGCTCCAATGCGCGCAGCAGGGTGTTCCGGTCGGATTCCGGCAGGCTGCCCAGCGCGTCCGTGTGCACCCGGTCGACGATCTCCTGGCTCCGGGCGGCCAGTTCCGCGCCCTTCTCGGTGACCGCGATGATCCGCGCCCGGCGGTCCCGGCTCGACGGCCGGCGCTCGGCCAGCCCCGCGCTCTCCAGGGCGTCCACCGTCACCACCATCGTGGTCTTGTCCATGTCACCGATCTCGGCGAGCTGGATCTGGGTGCGCTCCTCCTCCAGCGCGTGGACCAGTACGCAGTGCATGCGCGATGTGAGCCCGATCTCGGCGAGCGCCGCCGACATCTGGGTGCGCAGCACATGGCTGGTGTGGTCGAGGAGGTAGGAGAGGTCCGGTGCGGTGCGGGTGGGTGCCATGGCCGTCATGTCCGCCAGCGTAACAATTCGGTCTGTGACAGATCGTCCGCAAGTGGACGGCTCGTGATAACCGCTGGCCGTGTGCGCCGGAGGGTCGCAGAGTGACCGTATGCCCGCTGCCGAACCCGTCTTCCTGCCCGGTCTCGACCTCTCCCGCATCCTGTACGAGGAGGCGGTGCGCCCCCTCCTCGACGAGGTCTTCCCCGGCCTGCCGTACGCCGCCGCCCGCATCGGCCCCGGCTCGGAGGTGCTGGGCTTCGACACCGCGCGCTCGGCCGATCACGACTGGGGGCCGCGACTGGACCTCTTCCTCGCGCCACGGGACGCGGCGGCCCACGGCGAGGCGATCCGCCGGCTGCTCGCGGACCGGCTGCCGAAGCGGGTCCGGGGCTGGTCCACCCACTTCGCCCCGGACGTCGACCCGCTCGACCCGGCGGGCCACATGACCGCGACCGACGGGCCGGTCGACCACCGCGTGGCCGTGCACGCGCTCGGGGACTGGCTGGTCGCGGAGGTCGGTCAGGACGCCGCCGCCTCCGAACCGGGCGTACGGGACTGGCTCGCCATGCCCCAGCAGCGGCTCGCGGGGGTCACCGCCGGCGCGGTGTTCCACGACGGCCCCGGCGACCTGACCACCGCACGGGCCCGGCTGGCCCGCTACCCGGACGAGGTCTGGCGGTACGTGCTGGCCTGCCAGTGGCAGCGGATCTCCCAGGAGGAGGCGTTCGTCGGGCGCTGCGCCGAGGTCGGGGACGCGCTCGGTTCGGCCGTCGTCGCCGCCCGGCTGGTCCGCGACCTGATGCGGCTGAGCCTGCTGCTGGAGCGGCGCTACGTCCCGTACACCAAGTGGCTCGGCAGCGCCTTCGCCCTGCTGGACGCGGCCGGGGAGCTGACCCCGCTGCTGAGCGGCGCGCTGGCCGCCACGGCGTACCCGGAGCGCGAGCGGCTGCTGTGCGCGGCGTACGAGGCGGTGGCCGTCCGGCAGAACGCGACGGGCCTGGTCGACCCGGTGGACCCGTCCCCGCGCCCGTACTACAGCCGGCCGTTCCTCGTCCTCCACGCGGAACGGTTCGCCCGCCCGCTGGCCGCCTCGCTCACCGACCCCGAGCTGCGCGGGCTGCCGCTGACGGGGACCGTCGACCAGTGGGCGGACAGCACGGACCTGCTGATGGGAGCGGGCGCGCCGACGCTTCGGGCGGCGAGCGCGGCGGTGCGCGGCGTACGCGGAGGGGGCTGAGACGGACGGGACGAACGGGGCCGCGGGTGGGGTCACGGGTGAGGGAGGGGGAGGGGTGGTGGCGGCCGGGGGCGGGAAAACCCGTGGCGGGTCGGTGAGCGGCGCGCCTAGCCTGACGGCCCGTGACCCATGATCGGAAGGCGCCCGACGACGGACGGCACGGGGCGGCGACGGGGCGGGCGGCGACCCCGCCGGAGGGCCCCGAGGAGCGCTTGTTCTCCCGGACGTACGCGGCGGCCACGTTCAGCTTCGCCGCGGTGATGTTCCTGACCGGCTTCGCCGCCCTCGCCGTCGTCCCGATGCTTCCGGTGGCCGCCAGGGAGCTGGACGGTGTGCCGCTCTACCCGCTGGTGGCGGGCTGTTTCGTCGCGGCGAGCCTGTTCGGCGGGGTGCTGGGCGGCGACTGGGCGGACCGCTCGGGCGCGGCGCGCCCCCTGGCGGCGGGCGTGGTCCTCGCGGTGGTCACCCTCGTCGTCTCCGCGACCAGTACCAGCATCTGGCAGCTCGCGGCCGGGCGCTTCCTCGACGGGGTGGCGGCCGGAATGATCGCGGTGGCGATCAACACCGCCATCGCGCACGCCTATCCGGACCGTCTACGGGCCCGCGCCCTGGCCCTGATGAGCACCTGCTGGATCATCCCGTCCCTGGCCGGCCCGCCCCTCGCGGGCCTGGTGGCGGCCTGGTGGTCGTGGCGGGTGGTGTTCTTCGGCCTGGCGGCCCTGACGGTGGTCCCGTCGCTGATCGTCGTGATGCAGCTGCGCGGCCGCTCGTGGAAGGCGGAGGGCGCGGGCGAAACGGGGAACACGGGGAACGGGGAGAGCGAGGGCGCGGGCGAGGGCGGCGTTCCGGGTGCGGGCGAGGGCGAGGGCGAGGGTCCGGGTGCGGCGCGGCCGAGGCCGCCGCTGCTGGTCGCGGCGGCGGTGAGCGTGGGGGCGGCGCTGGGGCAGTTCGGCGTCTCGGGCTGGAACCTCACGCATCTGCTGTGCGGGGCGGTGGGGCTCGCGCTGCTGGTGGTGTGCGTGCCGCGTCTGCTGCCGGCCGGCACCTGGCGCGCCGCGCGGGGGCTGCCCGCCACCGTCCTGCTGCGCGCGATGACGTCGGGGGCGTACTTCACGCTGGAGGCGTTCGTACCGCTGCTGCTCAGCACGGCGCGGCGGGTGCCGCCCGTGCAGACCGGGCTGGCGTTCACGGGAGCCGCGATCGCGTGGGCCGGTTCCTCCTGGGCGCAGGGGCGCCTCCAGGGCCGGGTCGCCCGGCACCGGCTGGTCACGGCCGGGGCGCTGGTGATGGGGGCGTCGGTGGCGCTGGCCGCCGCCGGGACGCTGCCCGCCCTGCCCGCGCAGACCGCCGCCGCGGCCATGGTCCTGGCGGCGGTCGGCATGGGCATGGCCGCCCCCTCGCTCACCCTGCTCTCGCTCACCCACAGCCCGCCGGGCCGTCAGGGATACGCGAGCAGCGCGATGCAGACCAGTCAGAACCTGGGCCAGATGGCGGTGATGGGGGTGGCCGCCGCCGTGTTCAACCTCGCGCTGGCCGGCGGCTCCGCCGACACGGCCGCGTATGCCGCCGCCTTCGGCCTGCTCCTCGTCCCGAGCGTGCTGGCCGCGAGCCTGGCGGTACGGGCGCGCGCGGCCGAGTGAGGTCCGTCGGCGTGGGAGCGCGCCGGGCGGGAGCCCCGGTATCCCGGAATTCCAGGTTCCTGGCAGCCGTGCGGTTTCGTGGCGACGCACCCCCGCTCCCCGCCCCGGCTCAGCGGAGCAGCCGGATCAGCCGGGCGGCCTGGCGGTCCACCGTCCCCGGGGGGTTGCGCGGGTGGTCCGGGTCGTCGAGCGCGAGCAGGAACAGCCAGACGAGGGCGAGCAGCCGACGGGTGTCGCGCAGCAGGGACCGCTCGCCCGCCGTCAGGTCGAAGCGGGCGAGGAACGCCTCGGCGTCGAGCGGTTCGCCGTCGACCCAGGAACCCACGTGCTCGGTGATCTCCGCCAGTTCGAGGGGCCGGTCGCTGCGGCCGGACTCCTCGAAGTCCACGATCCGCACGCGGGAGCCGTCCCAGAGGTAGTTGGCGAGATTGCCGTCGCCGGGCCCGAAGACGGCCGGGACCCCGGGCCCGGAAGCAGTCGGGGCCCCGGGGCCGGAAGAGGCCGGGACCCCGGGCCCCGAAGCAGCCGAGCCGCCCCCAGGCCCGGAAACGGCCGGGCCCCCGGCCCCGGCGGGCCCCCACTCCGTCCCCGCCAGCCACTCCAGCCCGGCGTCCATCGCCGCGCCCGCCTCCGGTCCCACGCGGGGCCGGGCGCGCGGAGTCCAGGCGTGGATCCGGCCGGTCAGATACGCCCGGGAGCCGGGCCGTACGGGCACCTCCGCCAGCAGCGGCGCGGGCACCGCTCCGTACACCCGGCTCACCGCCGCCGCCAGCGCGTCCAGCCGCGCCGCGTCGAGCGGGCGGCCCCGCAGCGGTGCGCCCGGGAGCCGGGACATCGCCACGGACGGCCGTTCGGCGTCCAGGTCCGCGTGCCGGGGCGCGGGCGCGAGACCGGGCGCGTGGGCGTCGAGCAGGGTGAGGGCCCGCCACTCGCGGGCGGCCTGGCCGTGGGAGCCGGGGCGGAACCGCTTGGTGACGGTGACGGGCCCGAGGTCGAGTCCGTGGGTGCTCCAGACGGCGGTCATACGGAGAGGGCTCCCTCCAGATGCGCGGCCAGGATCTCCTCGAACGCGGTGGCGCGGTCCGCGCCGAGGGGGCGGAGGTCGCGGGAGAAGTGGGCGACGGCGGGGAAGCGGGACGGGTCGGCGCCGAGGACGGCGACGCGGAAGAGCTCCATGCCCTGGGCCTGTTCGTCCGGGCCCACTGTGGCGGCCCCGGCCTCGAAGGCGATCAGGGAGGCGATGAGGACGGCGAGGCGGTGGTAGCGCGCCGGGATCTCCTCGTCGGGGATCCCGGCGGCGCGCAGGGCCTGGAGGACCTCCTCCATCATCAGCCGGGCGCCGTCGCCGCTGGAGGCGTAACGGCCCCAGACGGCGGCGAGTTGCGGCTGCTCGCCGAAGGCCGCGCGCAGTCGGAGGGCGAGCGCGGTGATGCGCTGCTTCGCGTCGCCCTCGGGGCGGTGGCCCTCCATGGCGGCGAGGAGGACCCGGTCCGCGACCGCGCGCAGGAGTTCGGTCTTGCTGCGGAAGTGGCGGTAGAGGCTGGAGGAGTCCGTGCCGAGGGCCGAGGCCAGTCCGCGCACGCTGAACGCGTCGGCGTCGCCCGTGCGGAGCAGCTCGGCCGCCGCGTCCAGGATCTCCTCGGTCGACCAGCGCCTGCGGCCTGCCATGTCGTTCCCCTCACGCTTCCACTGCCGGATCAGGGCGCCAGCGTAACGGAAGGACACCGGCATGCGCCCGGCTGTGCACTTGGCGTTGCACGCACCGCGTGCATAATGGGTGCATGAACGTGAGGGGCTGAGGAAGCCGGCCGCAGGAAACGACGGAGGGACACCCCGACATGGGCAACGCACCGGATGACACGGACAACGCGCTGGATTCCGAGGCGCTGGACGCCGCCCTCGACCGCGTCCACCGGGCGGGCGTGCCGGGCCTGTTCGCCGAGGTCCGGGCCGGGAACCGGGTCTGGCGCGGGGCGGTGGGCGTCGCCGATCTCGACACGGGCCGCCCCGCGGAGGCCGGGCTGCGCCATCGCGTCGGCAGCGTGACGAAGACGTTCACCGCCGCCGCGGTCCTCCAGCAGGCCGAGGCCGGCCGGATCGATCTGGACGCGCCCGTCGGCGGGTATCTGCCGGGGCTGGTGCCGGGGGAGCGCGGTGCGGCGATCACCGTACGGATGCTGCTCGACCACACCAGCGGGCTCCCCGAGTACCTTCCGTACGCCTATCCCTCGCTGAAGGCGTATCCGGTCGTCGCGGAGACGGGGCCCGAGAGCCTGGAGGAGCACCGGTTCACCCGGTTCGATCCGGCGGAGCTGATCGGCATGGGGGTCTCCGCGCCGCCGGCGGGGGCGCCGGGCGGCCGGCCGGGGGTGTACGCGAACACCAACTACCTGCTGCTCGGCCGGCTCCTGGAGGAGGTCACCGGCGTCCCGGCCGAGCGGTACATCACGCGCCACGTCATCGAGCGCGCCGGGCTCCGGGACACCGGATTCCCGGAGGGCCCGGAGGTCGAGGGGCCGCACTCCCGGCTGTACGAGTCCTGGTTCGGGAAGCTCGACCCGCCGCGCGACTTCAGCGTGTTCGACATGTCGTGGGTGGGCCCGACGGCCTCGCTGGTCTCGACGGTCGCGGACCTCAACCGGTTCTACGCGGAGCTGTTCGCGGGCCGGATCGTCGCGCCCGCCTCGCTGGCGGAGATGCGGCGTACGGGCCCGGTCGTCTCCCAGGAGGGCCGCCTGATCGCGTACGGGCTCGGACTGCACCCGATGGAGGGCCAGGAGGAGCACGACGGGCCGGACGCCTTCTGGGGGCACGGCGGCACGGTGTGGGGCGGCGGCACCCTGGCCATGACCCGCGCGGACGGCGGGAGGCAGTTGGCCGTCGCGATCAACCTCCAGCGCTGGAACCGGCTCGGCGCGGACGGCAGGCCCCAGCCGCACCCGATCGACGCGGCCCTGGCCGCGCTGTACCGCGTGGCGCTGTACGGCTGAGGCCGTTCCCGTCCTAGCGTGGCGGGGGCAACGCTCCACGGGGCCGGCCCGGCCAGGGCGGCCCCGTGCGCCCACCCCCACCACCACTTCGGCCACGGAGGTACCCCTTGACGACCAACGCAGGACTCGCCGACCTCACCGGGGACTACGTCCTCGACCCCACCCACACCCGGATCGGCTTCGTGGCCCGCCACGCCATGGTGACCAAGGTCCGCGGCGCGTTCCACCAGTTCGAGGGCACCGCTCACCTTGACGGCACCGACCCGTCGCGCAGCACCGCGCAGGTGGTCATCAAGACCGAGAGCATCGACACGGGCGTCGACCAGCGCGACCAGCACCTGCGGACCAACGACTTCCTGGACGCCCCCAACTTCCCCGACATCACCTTCCGTACGACGGCCGTCGAGCCGACGTCGGAGAGCGAGTACCGGGTCACCGGTGACCTCACCGTCAAGGACGTCACCCGCCCCGTGACCATCGACTTCGAGTACACGGGCAACGCCGTCGACCCGTACGGCAACCTCCGGGTCGGCCTGGAGGGTTCCGTGACGATCTCCCGCAAGGAGTTCGGCGTGACCTGGAACGCGGCCCTGGAGGGCGGTGGGGTGCTCGTCGGCGACAAGATCGTCCTGGAGTTCGACATCTCCGCGATCAAGCAGAGCTGACGCGCGGGTGCGGGCGTAGGCGCCCGCGTCGTCGGGTAGGCGTCCGGCCCGTCGGGTAGGGGCACGGCGTGCGCGCCCGCGTCGTCGCGCGGTCGGGCTCACAAGGCCTCGGGCCAGGTGAATCCCAGCTGTTCGGCGCGGGCGCGGTTGCCGCCGCAGACGTCGGCGTACGTCGTCGGGTTCTCGGCGGCGAGACGGCCGAGGGCGGCGGCGGCCCGGGTCTCGGGCTGGGTGCCGTCGTCCGGGATGATCCAGCGGAACTGGAGCGGGATCCCGTCCGGCGTGCCCGCGCCGAGGCCCGGCGCGTGGTCGAAGGTCACGACGGTGGTGTCCGGATCGTCGAACCCCGTGCTGATCCAGCCGCGCCGCGCGTCCCACCGGCCCAGCAGGTCCGGACGTGCCACCAGCCCCGCCCTGATCAGCCGGCCCGTGGTCCGGGCGGGCCACGACCAGGAGGTATCGGCCTCGGCGCGGGCGATCTCCGCGTCGTACGCCGCCGCGTCGAAGCGCAGGGCGGCCGGTTCCGCGGGGACGCCCGGGGGCAGCGGCGGGGTGCCCGGCCGCCGCCAGTTCTCCCACACCACCGCGTCGACGTCCCGCCGCACGGTCACGTACAGCGCCCCGCAGCACCCCTCCGTGCAGTACGCCTCCGCCAGCCGCACCTCGTGCGGTTCCTCGCCCGCCCGGAGCGCCCGGCTGTCGAGCAGCGCCTCGGGTTCCTCGGCCGGGCCCCAGGGGAACAGCGCCGGGACGAGGGGCCGCCCGTCGACGAGGATCCGGGTCTCGACCGGTTCGCGGTCCACCGGGTCGCCCGCGACGACCTCGATGCGCAACGCCCCCGGTGCGGCGGCGAGCGCGAAGGGGCGCCGCCCGGTGCGGCGGATCCAGCGGACGCGGAGTCCGTGTTCTCCGTTCGCCGGGCCGGACTCCGAAGGGCTGTGGAGCCCCTGTCCGCCCTCCGCCGGGCTGGACTCCGCACGGGAGCGGACCCCCGGTCTTCCCTCCGCCGGGCCGGACTCCGATGCGGCGACGGCGGAAGCGGCGGCAACGGCCCAGCGCGGTTGCGACAGCACCCGGCCCAGCGCTTGCAGCAGATCGGTACGCCGTCCCGGCGCCCAGTCGAGCAGGACGGCGGCGCCGCTGCTCAGGTCGAGGGCGAGCGAGAGCAGCGTGGCGTGGTGTTCGGTCGTGGGCGGCAGGAGCCCGGCTCGGGCCACCACCCGCTCGTACAGCGCGGGCGCGTCGCGGAAGGCGAGGAGCGCGGTGTCGCCGTCGCGGGAGGACCCGCCCCGGACCAGGAGCCGGGCCGCGCGGGAGAGCAGAAGGGGGTCGTCGGGGTGCCGGTCCAGCAGGTCCGGGAGCGACGCGGCCTCCGCGATACGGCGGGCGACCTCGGCGGGGAGGAAGCGCGGTCCGGGGGAGAGCACGCCGAGTTCCTCCCGGACGGCATCGGGATCACCTGTCCACAGGGCGTGGACAAGCGGCGTCAGCTCGGCCGGGCGGGCCCGGACGGCGAGCCAGACGGCTGCGGCGCGGCGCCGGTCCAGCCGGTCGAGGGCACGGACCGCCCCGTCGGTGAACTCCCGGAACAGCCCGAGGGCGGTGAGATACCGGACGTCCCCGGACCCGCCGAACCGGCCGAGGAGCGCGATCCCGACGGCGACGGCGGACTCGGTGGTGCCGGTCCGGACCACGTCCCGGGCCAGCGCGGCGGCAGCCCGTTCGGACGGCCCCTCCGGCACGGCCAGGGCGGCGACGGCCGCCCGGAGCCGGGGGAGGTGGCTGTGGTCCAGGCCGAGCGGGGCGAGGCGGCGGCCCAGCTCGGCCGCGCCGCGCGGCAGCGGCGTCAGCACCTCCGCGAGGACGCGCGGGACGTCTTCGTACGGCAGGGGGTCCGCACCGGAGGCGGGTTGCCGGGGGAGCGGGAAGCCGCGCCGGGGCGGCATCCCGGCGTGGGCCGTGTGCAGCAGCCGGCGCACCTGGTCGTACAGGGCGGCGGGCGCGGGGGTGAGCGCGTCGCGCTCCTCCTGGGCGCTCACCGGGCGGGACGGGTCTCGATTCCCTGGGTCATGCGGGGAGCCTGCCAGCCCGGCGAGTGCGTTGTCGAGGGAGTTACGGGGACACCCGGCCCACGGATTCCGGGCCCCTCACCCCGTACGGACGGCCATCAGCAGCCCGGTCGACCAGGCCAGCCGTACGCACCGGAAGTCCTCGCGGGCCTCCAGCTCCACGAGGAGCGCGTCGACGGACTTCTGGTGGCCCTCCGGCCAGTTGGGCTGGGGGTCCAGGTCGTCGATGAGATACGTGCCGCCGACCGCCACCAGACCGAGGGCCCGGTCGAGGTGGGTGAACTTGCCGGGCCACGTGTCCGCGAAGACCAGGTCGAACGGGGGCCCGTCGTACTCCTCCAGCCAGGCGCCGCCGTCGCCGGAGACGAAGGTCGCCCGGGGGTCGGCGCCCAGCTCCTCGCGGGCGACCTCCTGCACGGCGGCGTCGAGTTCGACGCTGGTGAGGCGGGCGGAGGCGTCCATGCCGTCGAGCAGCCAGGCGCTTCCCTCGCCCACCCCTGTACCGAGTTCCAGGATGCGCCCGCCCGGCCGGGCGGCGGCGAGTGCGGCCAGCAGACTCCCCGTACGGTCGTCGCTGGACATGGTGAAGCCCGCGTCGCGTGCCCGGGAACGCAGGGCGGGCAGGGAGGCGGGCTGAGTGCTGGGTGTGTCGTCCATGCGCTGATGATGAAAGGCCCGCGGGCGCACGGGCAAGGGAATGGGGTCCGGGTGTCAGCAGGTGGACGGGCGGGGCGCCCGGGCTACGCTTCCGCGCTCAATGGACCTTCCGGCGAGCGGAGTTCGGCCCGACGAAGCTCCGTGACGGCGACCCCGAGCCCCGCCCCGAGCAGGCAGATGGTGCCGCAGACGGTGAAGAAGGCGGCGGCTCCCCACGCGGCGACGGTGAGGCCGACGACGGGGAGGAGGACCGGGGCGAGACCGACCGCGCACAGGCTGGTGACGGAGGTGACCCGGCCCAGGTAGCGCGGATCGGTCTCCGTCTGCACCAGCGCCCCGGTCACCGTCGCGGTGACCCCGTTGGCCAGTCCCACCACCGCACCGCACACCACGGCGGCGGCCAGGGACCCGGCGTGCCCCAGGGCCACGGTGCCCGCCGCCGTGACGAACAGGGACCCGGAAACGGCCAGTCCGGCACGCGGGAGCCGGGGCGCGGCGGCCATCAGCACCGCACCGGCCCCCGCCCCGGCGCTGAACGCGCTCGCGATCCACCCCATGCCGGCCGCGCCCCAGCCGCGTTCATCGGCAAGCAGCACCAGCCCGGCGGCGACCGGCCCGCTGAAACACATCTCGCTCAGACCGATCACGGTGACCAGCGGGGCGAGGAGCCGGTGCCGGCGCACGTAACGCAGTCCGTCCCTCAACTCCCGCGCCGGGGAAGTGGGTTCCGGCGCCTCCGGCGCATCCTTCGTCCGTACGGTGAGCAGCAGGGCCAGGGAGAGCGCGAACAGCGCCCCGCTCGCGGCGAACGCGCCCGCCGCGCCGCCCGCCGCCAGGACGACGCCCGCCAGGACCGGGCCGGCGGCGTTGCTGAGCCGTACGGCCAGACCGCGCATCCCCTGGACGCGGGCGAGCTGCCCCGGAGCCGTGAGGCGCGGCGGCAACGCGCCGACGGCGGGCATGAACACCGCGTCCACCACCCCGAACAGCAGCGCCACCGGCACCAGCAGCCACAGGCGCGGCGAGGTCAGTATCAGGACGGCCGCCGCCGCCAGGATCACCGCACACCGCGTCGCGTCGCTCACGACGGCGACCCGGCGCGGCCCGAACCGGTCCGCCACCACGCCCCCGCCGAGCATCAGCACCGCCCGGGGCAGCGCCCCCGCCGCGATCACGAACCCGGCAAGCGAGGGCCCTCCGGCCCGCGTCGCGCACCACGACAGCGCGAGGAAATACACCACGTCGCCCATGACCGACGCGGTGTAGGCCCCGAGCCAGCGCAGGAGGTTGGGATCGCGGTGGGCGGGGGGACCCGGGGGACCGGGAGGGCCGAAGGGGTCGGGAGGGCTGGAGGGGCCGGGGGGACCCTGCGGGCCGGGAGGGCCGGGAGGGCCGGGGGGACCCGGCGGAACGGGAGGGCCGGAGGGGCCCTGCGGGCCGGGCGGGGTGTCGGCGTGCGCGGTCACACGGGCTCCGTGTCGGGGGCCATGGTGCCCGGGGCGGGGAACGCCTGCATCTGGAGGGTGACGGGGGCGGCACCGGGCGGGGCGTCGGCGGGATCGCGCCGGTAGCGGTCGACCACCGCGAAGAGTTCGGCGCGCAGGCGTTCGACCTCGTCCGGGGCGAGGCGCAGCGCGAAGTCGGCGTACACCCCGGCCGCGTACCACTCCGGCGGAAGGGCGGGCACCTCTTCGGCGGCCCTCCGCAGCCGCTCGGCGGCGGCCAGCGCGACCGCCTGCGCGTACGCCCGCCCGGCCGCCCGCTGCTCCACGGGCTCCACCGCCGGATCGTGGACCGACTGCCGGTGCACGGCCCGCCACCACCGCTCGCGCCCCGCGCCCCGCTCCGGAACCTCCGCGATGAGCCCGCCCGCCGCGAGGCGCCGCAGGTGGTAGCTGGCGGAGCCGGGGGTGATGTCCAGGGCCTCGGCGACCCGGGTCGCGGTGGCGGGGCCGTGCAGGCGCAGCAGCGCGAGGACGTTCAGGCGCATGGGGTGGGCGAGGACCCGGAGCCGGGCGGTGTCGAGACGGACGTCGGGATCGGGAGCGGGACCGGGTGCGGACGAGGGCGAGGAGGAGGAGGCAGCCATGGGCGACGAGCGTAGACGTACAACAGGTGTTTCGAAAGAGTTGTTGTGAGAGCACAGTGCGCTGCCGAAGCGGCAGTTGACGCCGCCGGCGCCCGGCTCCGCCCCTACCCTCGTCCGCATGGCTGACGAGTGTTTCGGCGATCCGCGTCTGGCGGCCGTCTACGACGCGCTGGAACCCGACCGCGGCGATCTCGACGCGTACGTGCGGATCGCGGAGGAGTTCGAGGCGCGGCGGGTGCTGGACATCGGCTGCGGTACGGGGGTGTTCGCGCTGCTGCTGGCCGGGCGGGGCATCGAGGTGGTCGGCGTGGACCCCGCGCGGGCCTCGGTCGACGTGGCGCGCGGCAAGCCCGGCGCCGAGCGGGTCCGGTGGATCGACGGCGACGCCACGGCCCTGCCGCCCCTGCGCGTCGACCTGGTGACCATGACGGCGAACGTCGCCCAGGCCCTCACCGACCCGCCCGTCTGGCGCGGCACCCTGCGCGCCGCCCACGCCGCCCTGTGCCCCGGCGGCCACCTGGTCTTCGAAACCCGCGATCCGGCCGCCCGCGCGTGGGAGGAGTGGAACCGCGCCGCCTCGTACACCGTGACGGACATCCCCGGGACCGGGCCGGTCGAGAGCTGGGTGGACCTTGTTGACGTCAACGGGCCTCTGGTGACGTTCCGTTGGACGTACGTCTTCGGCGCGGACGGTGCCGTGCTGACTTCCGACTCCACCCTGCGCTTCCGCGAGCGCGAGGAGGTGGCGGCGGAGCTGGAGGAGCTGGGCTACGAGGTCGAGGACGTACGGGACGCGCCCGACCGGCCGGGCAGGGAGTTCGTGTTCGTGGCGCGGTGCGTGGAGGGGCCGGAGGCCGGGCGGTAGTCCGGCGGGGCGAACGTCACGGCGTGGGCGAGGCCCCCGTCAGGGCCGTCCACGCCCGCACCGTCTCCTCGTGCGAACCGTTCGCCGTGCTCACCGCCACGGCCCGCGCCTCCGGGTCCTCCGAGCCCTCCGGGGAGCGGGGCGCGCCCGCCCGCGTGAGCAGGGTGAGCGGCCAGACGGGGGCCGCACCGTACGAGTCGCCGTCGAAGGCGGTCCAGTCCCACGGCCCGTCGAACCGCCAGGCCCGCCCGGCGGCGTCGGCGATCTCGTCCCCCGCGAGCAGCGCGGCGTACGGCCGCATCACCAGTTCGAAGGCGTACGGGATGCCGTCCCCGGGATGGAGCGTGTACCCCGAACCGTCGAGATGGCTGCCGTCGGGGTACTCGCGGTACGACAGCCCCCGCCGCAGCACGGTCACGGTCCGCGTGGGGCGCGGCAGCCAGACGGTCTCCAGCGGGGGATCATGCCGTTCGACGCCCGTCACGTGGACCACGGTCGGCGGTATCCCGACCCGGCAGCGGTCGCCCGCCGCCAGCCGCTCGGCCGCCGGCTCCGTCCGGAACAGCTCGGCGTCCGCCACGGGCGGCACGTGGCCGCCGTCCCGCGCGACGCCGAGGGCGACGACCCCGTTCCAGTGCCCGTACGTCCGGCTCTCGTCGATCTCCCACCAGGGCCATCGCACCGCGATCTCCTCCCCGGCGGCCCCAACTCCGTGGACGACCTCGGCGGGGGTGAAGGGGCAGGTCACCGACAGCACGTCTCCGGCCCGGATGTCCTCTGCCTCGATCACCCGGCCAGGTTAGGGGCCGTCGCACGCGGCTCGGAACGACGTGGGGCCGGAGCCGGCTCCGTCAGCGGCCCGGAGCATGGGCGGGCGCTCAGGCCGGAGGCGTCACCGGGAGGCAGATCGCGTACACGACGTACGTGCCCGTCGTCGAGGCCGAGTTGTTGAAGGACAGCGTCCAGGTGTCCCCGGCGGACGGGTACGACTCGTACGTCTGCGCCGTGAGGTTGTTGCCACCGAGCGGCGTCTTCATGCCGCCACCGGTGATCGACGTCCCCCGGCGGGCAGGTGGCCGTTCCCGTGTTGAGGCCGGGCTGAAGGGGGTAGGCCGCCTCGATGATCTGGGTCGGCTGAGTGGGCCCGGCAGGCCCGGCAGGCCCGGCGGGTCCGGCGGGTCCAGCAGGCCCGGCAGGTCCGGCGGGGCCCTGGGGGCCTTCGGGCCCGGCGGGACCGGGCGGGCCGGGCTTGCCGTGCGGGCAGGTCTTCTGGCAGGTGCCGTCCCCGCCCAGGCCGTCGTCGCCACCGGCCACCGCCTGTGTCGACAGGGCGCCCATCAGCAGTGCGGCGGTGAGCACGGGCAGGGCCGCACCTCGCAGCAGGGCTGTGCGATTCTTCCTCAATTCATCCTCCGAAGCCGGAATTTTCCTGGATACGGAGTAAGGAGCGCGGCCGGGGTGGCGTCGCCAGCGAGGTGTGGCGTTGGGGTCCGATGAGGGGGTGCGGTAAGGGAAGCGTGACCCATGCACCTGTTGTGTGAAGAGCTGGTTCGGGTCGGTCGCCGGGGAGATGGGGCTTCGGTTAGCGTGCCGGCCACGCCTTCAAGATCGCCGTGGGTTCATTTCTTTCCCGGCGGTGAACGGGGGAATAGGCGGCCCGGTGAGATGCGCCGATCGACGGCGGCGGGGCGGCCGGGAAAGGGGATCTGATGGGCAAGGAATTCCGTAACGCGGCCAGGGTCTGACCGCTGTGACCGGGGCTTTTGTGATCGGCATCGGCATGTCCGGCAGCGCTTCGGCCGTCACGGAGGGCGGGTGGATGTTCGACACCACCTACTCCTCCCAGGCCAAGTTCTTCTCTCTGGGGGAGCACTTCAGGGTCGTCGACTCGGCCGCGGACGGCCATTCGGCCATCGGGAGGTAGCGGCAGACCGGCCCGAATTCCCAGTATCACTACTGCTGGGATTCAGACGGCGCGAACAATGGCTACGAGGACTGCAATTACGCGCTCCCCGAGGGAACGTACGTGTATTACCAGGCGTGCATCGGCGAATACGGTGCCCGGGATGTGTGGACGTCTACCTGTGGAAACACGGACCTGACGATCACCTGATTCTCGGCCGTGAATGACGATGCCCTGGCCTCGGCCCGTGCAAGAAAATGCGCCGGCCGAGGGCCAGGCAGCGGCGTACCCGTTCCGGCGCCCCGGCGTTCCGGCGGTCAGTGAAGGGAACGGGGCCCCGCCAGGACGGCGCGGAGCCGGGCGCGGCACTCGGCGACGAACGACGGGTACGTGTTCCAGTAGTACGGGATCCCGGGGACGGCCACGGCGACGGCCCAGGCGCGAGCCCGCGTCCAGGTCGCCTCATCGAGGTCCAGCGCGTCCCAGTACGCCGCACGCGCCTGCGGCGGCAGATCCCACACGGCCGCGTGCTCGGCGTCCGGCAGCCCGATGGAGAGCCCGCCGAAGTCGATGATCGCGTGGAGCCGCCCGTCCCGGGCCAGGAGATTGGCCGGCCTGAGGTCGCCGTGCAGCCATACGGGGCCCACGTCGGAGTCGGGCAGAGAGAGCCCCGCCCGCCACATCTCCTCCAGGGCGTCCACGTCCAGCTCGTCCCCCACGAGGCGCCGGCACGCGTCGAACGACGGCCGGACCCACGCGTCGCTCTCGGCCGGCCGGCCCCCTCGGTACCAAGTGAGCCCGCCCGCGCGACTCGCACCCATCAGCTGTGTCCCGTGCAACTCCCGTACAAAGGAGGCCAGATCGGCCCCAAAGACCCCCCAGTCCCGCACGGCCTCCGGCCCGACCGGATCCCCCTCGATCCACCGGTAAACCGACCAGTCCAGCGGAAACCCCTCGGTGGGCGTCCCGGCGTGCACGGGCTCCGGAATCGGCCACGAAAGAACCGCCCCCAGCCGGGGCAGCCACTCCCGCTCCTTCATCAACGGCGCCGCGTGCTCAGCCGTACGCGGAACCCGCACCAACAGCTCGTCCCCGAGCCGGAACATCGTGTTGTCCGTCCCCGCCCCCGCCCGCCTCAACGGCAACTCCGCCCACTCCGGCCGCTGCGCCTTCAGCAGCGACCGCACCAGTGCGTCGTCGACCGGAATCTCGTTCTCGTGAATCGTCACGCGGTGAGTCTGGCGGGCGGCTGGGCGGGATTCCATCGACTTTCCGCGCCCGGGGGGCGGGCCGTCTACGGGCTCAGTGCCCGGCGGCGTACGACACGAACCCGGCCCAGGCGGTCTCGCCGAAGGCGAGCCGTGGTCCCGGCACGTCCTTGGAATCCCGGACGTGCACCGCGCCGGGGGCGGCGGCGACCTCGACGCAGTCGCCTTCGTTTCCGTTGCTGCTGTAGCTGCTCTTGAACCAGGCCAGTTCGGAAACGTCCCGCGCGGAAGTCCTGCGGATCATGTCTCTCCCAGAATTCGCTCGATGAGGGCCCGGCTCGCTCGGGGTGTGTGAGCCTCGGCCCGGATGGTGCCCCACCGCAGTTCCAGGATACGGAGCTGCCTGGCATCGGTCACCCGTCGGCCGTTGAAGGCCCCGGGGGAACGGCCCACTGCCGTACCGTCGTTGAATTTCAGCACGTCGATGTCGCCGTCCATTCCCGGGTGCGCCTCGCGATGTGTGGGCATTACCTGGAGGGTTACATGACGCAGCTGCCCGATCTCCAACAGCCGTTCGAGCTGCCTCCGCCACTCCTCCCTGCCGCCGATGGGGCGCAGGAGTGCCGACTCCTCCTGGACGAAGCTGAGCGCGGGTGCGGGTGATCGTTCGTAGATCGACTGCCGGGCCATGCGCGCGGCGACCATGCGCTCCACTTCGTCCTGCGTGTACGGCGGCTGCCGGGCCTCGAAAAGCGCCCGCGCGTGCCCAGGGGTCTGCAGGAGCCCATGCAGTCCGTGCGCCACATAGGCCGCGATCTCAACAGCCTTGGCCTCCACACTTGCCAGATCCCGCACCTTCTTCGGGTACCGAACTGCCGCCACATCCGCCTTCATCGCCGCAATCTTCCCGCCCGCACCGCAGATCTCGTCCACCTTGTCCAGGAACTCCGGGCGGGGGATGCGCCGTCCCCCTTCAACCTTGTAGACCAGGTCCTCCCCGTACCCGATCAGCGCTCCGAACTCACCGGCGCGGAGGCCGGCCGCTTCGCGCCACGCCTTGATCTGGCGGCCGACAGCGGCGACGACCGCGACGCCCGACTCGTCGTCGGGGTCGACGTCCCAGCCGGGCTCGTCCGCACTGCCGTTGACCTGCTCCGTACCGGCCCCGTCCACACTCATCCGTGCCCCATTCCCGACCGCGCGTGTGCTGGTGTTCCTCAACCGCGTCTGTTCCCCGCAGGTCACTCCGGACAGCCGGGACAGCGCTGGACAAGCCCGGGACAATCACCGTACGCAAGGGCTGTGTCACTGGGCACGGTATGCGGAGGCGGCCACGCTGAGTGATGTGAACCAACAAACCGCCACCCTTCACCAGTCCACCGCTGAGCGCACGTTCACCGTGCTGCTCTCCCCGACCCGGCGCGGGGCCCGCCTCGCCCGGCTCCTGGCCGTGGCCCATCTCGATCTCTGGGGGCAGCCCTCCGCGACGGCCGCGCAGGTGGTCGCGGAGCTGGCCGCCAACGCGGCGCTTCACGGCCGGGTGTCGGGGAGGGACTTCCAACTGCGCCTGGTCCTGGTCACGGAGACCCGGTTGCGGATCGAGGTGACCGATACGCGGGGCGACAGCCTGCCCGCCATGGCCGTTCCCGATCCGCTCGCGGAGCGTGGGCGGGGGCTGCTCATCGTCGAGGCGCTGGCCGACCGGTGGGGTGTGGTCCGGGGGCCGGTGCCGCGCAAGACGATCTGGGCGGAACTCGACCTCGTACGCTGACCGGCTTCACCGGGTCGTGGGCGGCCACGACTCGGTGCGCCGTGTTCCGGCGTACCGCGACGTGGTTGGCCACGACGTCTGAAGGCTTTTAAAGAACTTGGGAAATAACCTCACCAAACCCGACCCCACCCCGTCCTGACCTGCATCACTCGCGCGGGTGAACCCTGCCAACTGGGCTGGATTTCGTACCGGTTGGCTGGCATATGCTCGCCGCGACAACCCCAGAACGTGAGCGGCCCCGGACGGGAATGACAATCCCGGCCAGGGCCTGACCACAAGGAAGAAAACCGCTTCCCCATGGATTCCCAGCAGGTTATCGCGCCTCCGCGCGCCCGGCAGGGCCCTCCCGGCCCCCAGGCCCCGCACGTCACGCCGACCTCCGGCGTCATCCACGTCAACGACCGCCACACCAGCGGCTTCACGGTCATCGGCAACCACCTCGCCCAGCACCGCGAACTCTCCCTGCTGGCCATCGGTCTCGCCGCCCACATCCAGTCGCTGCCCGCCGGGGCCCAGGTCGGCATCAAGTCGCTGGCCGCCCGTTTCCCGGAGGGCGAGGCACGGATCGCGGAGGCGCTGCGCGAGTTGGAGGGCAAGGGGTATCTGCACCGGAGCCGCGTACGTCTGCCCGATGGGCGCGTGGTCACCCGGACGGTCTCGTACAACCGGCCGCGTACGACGGGCCCCATGGCCACGGCACTCCGGCCCCGACCGCGTTCGCTTCCGTGCCCTCGGCCGGAAGCCCAGCAGGGGCCGCATCCGGAGCCGGAACGGCCGCTGGTGCCCTCGTCGGAGCCGGAACTGCATCCGGAGCCGCAGCCCGAGCCCCAGCCCCAGCCGGAACCCGAGCCCCAGCCGGACCCGCAGCCCCGCCCCGCCGCCCCGCCCGCCGTCCACGTACCCGCTCCGACGGGCGCCCCGCCCGCCGTCCACGTACCCGCCCCGACGGCCCCCAGGCGGCAGCCCCGCCCGCTTCCCCAGCCCCTGACGCCGACGCCAGAGCTGTACCGGACCGCAACGGCGGTGCTGGCGGATCTGCGGCGTCACGCGCCGCAACTCAGCCTGACGGAGCGAGAGATCGAGGAGCTGGCACCGGGCGTCGCCGCATGGCTGGAACGGGACGGGCATCCCGAGACGATCCGCCGGGCGCTGACGAGCGATCTCCCGGTGCCGGTCGCGTACCCGTCGAAGTTCGTCCGCAGCCGCATCGCCGCGCTGCTCCCACCGCCTCTCCCCGGCAGCGCGGATCTCGCGCCGCCACCGCGCCGCAGGGTGCTCGTCATTCCCCTCCAGCACTGCGATGGCTGCGACCGCGCGTTCCGGGCGAGGGAGCCGGGTCACTGCCGTGAATGCCGTACCCGCTCGTCCCCGGACCCGCACGCGACCGCCGCCTGACAGCGACATCCCCTCCCGGAACGGACCCCCATGGTCAGCTCACCCCACGAAGCGATGCACCGGATCTTCCAGGAGCACCCGGGGCTCTTCTCCCGTGTCTCCGAAGTCCTCGGCATCGACATCCCACCGCCCACGTCAGCCACGGTCCTGCCGAACGACCTCACCGAGAACAGCCCGGTCGAACGGCGCGTCGACACCCTTCTGCGCATCGAGACCGAGCACGACGGCCCGTTCCTCCTCGCCGTCGAGGCGCAGGGCAAGAAGGATCCGCGCAAGACCACCAGCTGGCCGTACTACGTCAGCTATCTCCACAACCGGTACGGGGCCCTGCCGGTCCTCCTCCTGGTCGTCTGCCAGGACCACACCACCGCGATGTGGGCCGCCCGCCCCATCACCATCGGCCTCAGCCAGTGGCCGACGCTGATCCTCAACCCCCTCGTCGCCGGTCCCCACAACATGCCGGTGATCAAGGACGTGGCCGAGGCCCGCAAGGACCTCGCCCTCGCCACGCTCGCCGCCATCACCCACGCCGATCATCCGGACGTCGGTGCCATACTGAAAACGCTCTCCGCCGCGCTGCGGGACACACCCGAAACCCTCACCGACCCCATCGTCGAACTCACCGCACAAGGCCTGGGGACCCGCCCGGCCGCACAACAGTGGAGGAACCTGGTGGCCGTGGACACTTCTTTCTACAAGTCCTTCATGTCCGAGGAAATCCGCGACGAGGGCCGGGCCGAGGGGCGCGCCGAGGGGCAGGCCGTCAGTCTCCTCCTCATCCTCGAAGCCCGGGGGGTCCCGCTCAGCGAGGAAGACCGGCAGAGGATCACCACCTGCACCGACCCGCAGCGGCTGAGCCAGTGGCTGAAGCGCGCCGCGACCGCCACCACCTCCGACGACGTCTTCGCCCCGGCCACCTGATCACGGCCCGCCCCGAGCGCTACCGATCGGTCTCCACGACATCGGCCACCACGCAACTGACGTTGTCGGGGCCGCCCGAGCCGTTGGCGAGGGCGATAAGGGCCTGGACGGCCTGGTCGGGGGTGGTGGCCGTGGTGAGGACGCGGTGCAGTTCGGGGGTGGGGACGACGGTGGAGAGGCCGTCGGAGCAGAGGAGGTAGCGGTCGCCGCTCCGGGCGTCGTGGAGACGCAGGTCGGGGGCGGAGTCGGCTTCCGCGCCCAGGGCTCGGACCAGGAGGGAGCGCTGGGGGTGGGAGGCGGCCTCCTCGGGGGTGATCCGGCCCTCGTCGACCATCGACTGGACCATGGTGTGGTCATGGGTGATCTGGGCGAGGTCACCGTCTCGCAGACGGTAGACGCGTGAGTCACCGATGTGGACGAGGCCCAGTTGCGAGCCGGTCCAGAGCATCGCCGTGAGGGTGGTTCCGGATGCGGTGGCGGACGTACCGGTTCCGGTTCCGGCTCCGGCTCCGGTGGGAGATGTATCCGGGACGGCGGCGTCGCGGACGGCCCGGCGGGCCTCCTCGACGACGTCCTCCAGGGCGTTGAGGAGGCCCCCGGCGGGGATGCCGTCGGCTTCGAGGTGTTTGAGCGCGTCGACGGCGGCCGCCCCGGCGGGGGCTCCCCGGTCGCCCCAGCCGTCGGCGACGGCGAGCAGCCGGTTCCCGGCGTAGGCGGTGTCCTGGTTGCTCTCGCGGATCAGGCCCCTGTCGGACAGGGCGGCGCAGCGGATCTCCAGGGGTGCCGTGGTCGAGGACATGGCGGGTTCCTTCCCGGACAGGTGGTCGACGAGGAAGGCGGCCAGATCCCGCCGCGCGGCGGTGTCGGCCTCGACCCGGGCCCAGTACGCGCGGACTTCCCGGGCCGCCTCGGCGGTGTCCAGGGCCCGTACGTGCCGGATCAGGGCCAGGGGCATGCCCAGCCGCCGGAGCCAGGCAACCAGCCGGGCCGCCTCCAGTTGTTCCGGGGCGTAGAGCCGGTACCCCGTCACCGGGTGGACGCGGGCCGGGGGCAGCAGGCCGAGTTCGTCATAGAGCCGCAAGGCCTTCTGCGAGAGCCGGGACGCCTTCGCGAACGCCCCGATCGTCAGCAGCTCCATGCCTCTCCTTCCTCGTACCGGGCACGCCGCCCGGCACCACCGATGCTGTGGGCTGCCCCAAGGGGAAGGTCAACCCGCCGGGGATCCGCCATTCGGCCGTTCCACTGTTCGGCCGTTCCCCCGGCCGGCCGGGACGCCGATCCACCCCTCAGGACTGCTCGTCGCCGAACGCGAGGTACCGGCCGATGACTTCAGGTTGTCGGAGGTGAAGGACCACTCCGCCAGGGCCGAGCGCAGCTCCGGATCGGTCAGCTGGCCGTGCCGGGCGACCTCGTCGGGGCACTGCCTCCTGCGGACGTTCCAGCGGAGGTGCGTGTGGAGGTTCCTGCGGGGGTGCCGCGAGGCGATGCCATACGTGGCCGCAGCCGTCGGCGCGGAAGCGTTCCCGCCGGCGTTCGTCCGCGATGGCCGGCGCCGCGATGAGCAGCCGGAATGCCTTGAGGCGCTCGTCGCCGCCGCCCGGAGTGCGGCGTGCCCCGGCGTACCGCGCAACCTCGTGATGTGGAAAGCCCCGAACCCGCCCTCACCGCTTCGGATCTGCACATGGTGATGTGCCGTGCGATGTGCACCTTTACCTGTACGCCGTGCTGAACTGCACTGTTAATGGGGAGTCGAACCCCGCGCTGCTCGTCACGCACCAGGAGTGGACCGGAATGACCGCCGGCCCTCGGCTTGTGCACGCCTCCGAAGCGACTACCCGCTCCACATCGTGTGCGCCTGCCGGGCCGTCAGTCCAGCAGGTCCACCTCCCAGTTCGTCCGCTGGATCAGCACGTCGACCTCGCGGATCTCCCGCGCGAGGACGTCGGCCCGACCCCGCAGCTCCGCGACCGGAAGCGCGGCCAGCATCAGCAGCTCGGACCGGAGCTGCCGCCCGTGTCCCCGCCCCCCGCTGCCGGCCGCCGCGTCCGCCGCCGCCGTGACCACGGAGTGGCGCAGCCGCAGGACGTCCCGGCGGGCGAGGGCGTCGGTGAGCGTGCCGCCGGATTCCAGCTCCACGGTGGCGTTGGTCCGGTTGATCCGCCGGATCAGCGTCTCCAGTGTGCTGAGCACCTCACCCGCCTCGGCCAGCAACTGGGCGGCATCCTCGGCGGGCGTCTCCCCCTCCTGATACCGCGCGCTGCCGGCGATGCGGGCGCGCAACTGCTCCACGCGACGCGTCGCCGCCGCCCGCTCGGCCAATGCCTCGGCAAGCTTCACCGTGCGACCTCCCCCTTCGCCAATGCGCCCGAGTATAGGAGTGAGGGCTGGGCTGACACGGGAACGCCGGGGAGCAGGGGGGAGGGGCAGAGCAGCCAGGGGGGTGTGGGGCGGCGGGCGGCGAAGGGGCCCGGGCCCGTCCGAGTGGTTCGGCGCACTTTTGCAAGCGAGTGCTTGCAAAAGTTAGCGGGATGGGTCCAGTATCGGGGCATGGCCTCACTCAACGTCGGCAATCTCGGCGACTACCTGCGCGAGCAGCGCCGCAGTGCGCAGTTGTCGCTGCGGCAGCTCGCGGATGCCGCCGGGGTGTCGAATCCCTACCTCAGCCAGATCGAGCGCGGACTGCGCAAGCCCAGTGCCGAGGTGCTCCAGCAGGTCGCGAAGGCGCTGCGGATCTCGGCCGAGACGCTGTACGTACGGGCCGGGATCCTGGACGAGCGGGAGCGGGAGGAGTTGGAGACGCGGGCGGTGATTCTGGCCGATCCGTCGATCAACGAGCGGCAGAAGAGCGTGCTGCTCCAGATCTACGCCTCCTTCCGCAAGGAGAACGGGTTCGAGGACGAGCCCGTCGACGGGGCCCCGGGCAAGGAGGGGCGTGCGGACGGGCCCCTCAGTGTCGACGGCCGTGCTGCCGATACAGGTGACGCGGCCCGAGAAGCGACGGACCCCGACGGGCCGTCGGCGGAACCTCCGCACCGCGCCTCGTAGCGCCCACCACCCTCAGACCGAGCTGATGATCCGGGAGGACCACAGTCATGGCCATCACCGATGACCTGCGCAAGACCCTCACCGACCCGACCCCCCTCTACTTCGCCGCCGGTACGGCCGATCTCGCCGTGCGGCAGGCCCGGAAGGTCCCGGCCCTGCTGGAGCAGCTGCGGGCCGAGGCGCCCGAGCGGATCGAGGCCGTACGCAACACCGACCCCAAGACCGTGCAGGAGAAGGTGGCCGGGCAGGCCAAGGAGGCGCAGGCCACCCTCCAGGCCAGGGTCACGGATCTGATCGGTGCCTTCGACACGGATCTGAAGAAGCTCGGCGAGAGCGCCCAGGACCTGGCCCTGCGCGGGGTCGGCGTGGCCGCGGAGTACGCGGTCCGCGCCCGTGAGACGTACGAGAAGGTCGCCGAACACGGCGAGCAGACCGTCCGCACCTGGCGCGGCGAGCCCGCCGACGAGGTCGTCGAGATCGCGGTCGTCGAGCCGCGCAAGGAGGCCCGTCCGCGCGCCGGTTCGGCGACGGCCACGGAGGCCCGGCCGGCCAAGTCCGCCCCCGCGAAGACGACCGCTCCCGCGAAGACCGCCGCTCCCGCAAAGCCGGTTGCCGCCAGGCCCGCCCCGGCCGCCAAGCCCGCGCCCGCCAAGCCCGCCCCCGCGGCGAAGACGGCCAAGGCGGAGGACAAGCCGGCGTCCGCGAAGAAGGCTCCGGCGCGCAAGCCCGCCGCGAAGAAGACCACCCCGCCCGCCAAGTAGCCGGTGCCGAGGCGCCGTGCCGTGCCCGGCGCAGGTGTGCCGGGGCGGCGGGCGGGCACTTTTCAGGGGTGCCCGGCCGTTGTCCCGGTACCTTGGCCGCGAGGGCTCATCCACTGACTAGGCGGTGCACATCATGTTGCTCGAAGGCTTCACGACATTCCTCGGGCTGCTCTCCCTGGCCATGCTGCTTCTCGCCGCTGTCGCGCTGATCATGGCCGCGATCGCCCGCGAGGACGCCTACCGCGCCGCGGACAAGCAGAAGAAGTCCTTCTGGCTGATCATCCTCGGCATCGTCGTCGTGGTGAACCTGGTGCCGCTGGGCAGCCTCCAGCTGATGCTCCAGATCGCCGGCCTGGTCGCGACCATCGTCTTCTTCGTCGACGTACGGCCCGCGCTCAAGGCCGTCTCGGGCGGTGGCCGCGGCGGCCGTCGCGGCGGTTCCAGCAGCGACGGACCGTACGGCCCGTACAACGGCGGTCGCTGAACGCTGATGCCGACCGCCGGCGACGGACCCGGACCGTACGGGCCCTGCAGCGGCGGTCGCCGACGGTGGATGCCGAATCGCCGATGACGGATCTGGAGCCGTACGGCCGCTACGACGGCGGTCGCTGAGCGGCTGCCGTTGACGCCTCCCCGGGGCGCGGGCGCGGAATGCTCCGGCCCGGTCCGGGCCCCGGCGGGCGCTGGCGGGCGGAATCCCGGTGGCGGGCGGTCTCCCCGCCCCGGTCGAGGAGCAGGACGGCGACGTCGTCGGTCAGCTCGCCGCCGTTCAGTTCCCGTACGTGGGTGACCGCCGCGTCCAGCAGGTCCTCGCCGGTCAGCCCCTCGGCCAGCTGGCGGTTGATCATCGCGACCATGCCGTCCTGGCCCAGCCGCTGCGTCCCGCCGCCGACGCGGCCCTCGATCAGCCCGTCGGTGTACATCATCAGGCTCCACGCACCGCCCAGCTCCACCTGCCGGCGCGGCCACCGCGCCCTCGGCAGCAGTCCGAGCGCCGGGCCGCCGTCCTCGTACGGGAGCAGCCGCGCCGCCCGTCCCCGGCGGGCGATCAGCGGGGCGGGATGGCCCGCCAGGCACAGGCCCGCCCGCCGGCCGTCCGGGGCGATGTCCACCGTGCAGAGCGTCGCGAAGATCTCCTCGCTCTCCCGCTCGTGCTCCAGGACCTGCTGGAGCGTGGAGAGCAGTTCGTCGCCGCACAGCCCCGCCAGGATCAGGGTGCGCCAGGCGATCCGCAGTTCGACGCCGAGCGCCGCTTCGTCGGGGCCGTGGCCGCACACGTCGCCGATCATCGCGTGCACGGTGCCGTCCGGGGTGCGGACCGTGTCGTAGAAGTCGCCGCCCAGCAGGGCCCGGGAGCGGCCGGGGCGGTAGCGGGCCGCGAAGCGCAGGTCCGAGCCGTCCAGCAGCGGGGTGGGCAGCAGTCCGCGTTCCAGGCGGGCGTTCTCCTGCGCGCGCAGCCGGGACTCGGTGAGCTGGTGGTGGGCCACGTCGGCGCGTTTGCGCTCCACGGCGTAGCGGATGGCGCGGCTGAGCAGCCGGCCGTCGAGTTCGCCCCGGAAGAGGTAGTCCTGCGCGCCGACCCGGACCGCCTCGGCGGCCAGTTCGGCGTCGTCCTCGGCGGTGAGCGCGAGCACGGCGTGCCGGGGCGCGATCCGCAGGACGTGCTTGAGCGTCGCGAGCCGGTCCGTCTCGTCCTCGGTGCCGGCGGGTGCGGCGGTCGCACGGGTCTCGCTGCCGGCCGGCAGGGCCAGGTCCAGCAGGATGCAGTCCACGTCGTCGGTGAGCAGCCGGCCGGCCTCGGTCAGATTGCGGGCGGCCCGGATGCGGACGCGGACGCCGGCCGCCGCCGACAGTTCGGGGACGGTGATGGTGCCCGACGGGTCGTCCTCGATCACCAGGAGGGTGAGGTCGGTGCCATTGCCGGGCTCCGCAGCGGACGCGGAACGTTGCTGCGGTACGGGTACGGGCATCGGTAAAGGTTTCCTTCCCTCCCCCCGAGGGCGCGGCGGGTCGACGATCGACGACCCGCCGACGGGGACGATAGCGGTACCGGATGCGGGAACGGAATGGCGTACCGCACTCGGCCGTTGGCATATGCCGAGCCATAAGCCGCGTCAGGTCACGGATCCGGCGCGATGGGCCCGCCCCGGGCTGTCCGGGAGGGCATGACAAAGGTCACGCCGGGCGGATGAACCGCAGTGGCGCCGCTCACGTGGGAAGCGGGCGGAAGGCGGGCCTTCCGCCCGTGCGTCCGGTAAGCGCGCGGGAGACCGGCCCCGCTCACCGGTCCGGACGCCCCCGCTCACCGGTCCGGACACTCCCGCTCACCGGTCCGACCCCGCTCATCGGTCCAATAGATCGCGGGAAGCGCCCCGGCTCACTTGTCCGGGCGGACGACTCCCAGGATCTCCATCGAGCCCGCCCCCGCGACCGTGACGTTGCGGCCCGGACGCGGGGCATGCACGATCGCGCCGTCGCCGATGTACATGCCGACGTGGGTGGCGTCGCGGTGGTAGATGATCAGGTCGCCGGGGCGCATGTCCCGGATCGCGATGTGGGGCAGCAGCCGCCACTGCTCCTGCGAGGTGCGCGGGATGGGGCGGCCGGCCGCCGCCCACGCCTGGGAGGTCAGCCCGGAGCAGTCGTACGACTTGGGGCCCTCGGCGCCCCAGACGTACGGCTTGCCGATCTGCGCGGTCGCGAAGGCGACGGCCTTCTTGCCGGCCGGACTGGCCTCCTGGCTGATCTCCTTCAGGATGCCGGAGCCCAGCCAGGCGGTCTGCGCCTGGTACTCCTGCTCCTGCTCCAGCTGGAGCAGGCGGTCGCGCTCCTTCTTCTCCAGCTGGTCCTCCAGCTTCTTGGCCGCCGCGATCTGCTCGTTGATCCTCTTCTTGGCCTTGGCCTGCTTGACGCGGTTGGCCTCCAGCTTGGTCCAGTTGATGCTGGCGTCCTGGGTGTAGGTCTTCAGGTCCTCCTGGGTCCTGTTCAGTTCGCCGAGCAGCCCCTTGGTGGCCTTCTGGCCCTGACGGGCCCGGCTCATGCCGTCCAGGAAGAGCTGGGGGTCGCCGCTGAGCATCAGCCGGGCGCCCGGCGGCAGGCCCGCGTTGCGGTACTCCTCGCGGGCCTGGGCACCGGCCCGCTGCTTCAGCTCGGCGATCCTCGCCTGGCCGGCGACGATCGCCTGGGCCAGTTTGACGATCTCGCCCGACTGCTTCTTGGCCCGCTCCTCGGCGAGGTTGTACGCGTCCGTCGCGGCTCCGGCGGCCCGGTAGAGCCCGTCGATCTCCTGGCGCACCTCTTCGAGGCTCTTCTTCACGGGCGGAGCGGACGGACCGGATGACGTGGGCCCGGGGTAGGGGGTTCCGGGGGGTGCGGGAGCGGCGAACGCCTGGACCGGCGCGGCCAGTACGGCCAGCGCGCAGACCAGAGTGATCGCGGCAGCGGCACAGTGGCGTCGGTACACGAAGCTCCCCCTCCGAGCGGAAAACAGAATCTGATTTACCGTCAGTAACTTGTGGTTCCCGACGAGATCGTGCCATGCCCTACCGAAAAGCAACAGAGGAAGACACATCCAGCCCCCAGTTCACAGGGACGAGCGGGAGTGCCCGGCCGTTCCCGCGCCGGGGAGTTTCCCGCTGTTCTCCCGGCGTTGGCGCGCAGGTGGGCCGGGGCCGGTGTCAGCCGCCGGGCCGCAGCGCCCCCCAGGCCACCGTCACCTCGCCCTGGCGCCACCGCCGCTCCCCGTCCCTCAGCGGCCAGTCGGCCGCCAACGCGCGGACGGCCGCGATCCAGCGCTGCCGGGCGCCGAGCGAGGCGTACGGGGCGGCCGCCGCCCACGCCCGGTCGAAGTCCCGCAGGAAGGCGTGGACGGGTTCGCCCGGCACATTGCGGTGGATCAGCGCCTTCGGCAGCCGTTCCGCGAGGTCCGAGGGGCGGCCGAGCGAGCCGAGCCGGGTGGCGAACGTGACCGTACGGGGTCCCTCCGGGCCCAGCGCCACCCAGACGTGGCGGCGGCCGATCTCGTCGCAGGTCCCCTCCACGAGCAGCCCGCCGGGCGCCAGCCGCTCGCACAGCCGCCGCCAGACGGCGGCCACCTCGTCCTCGTCGTACTGGCGCAGCACGTTCGCCGCCCGGATCAGGTCGGGTCGTCGCGGCAGCGGGACCTCGAAGCCGCCGTGGAGGAAGGTCAGCCCCTCGCGCTCGTACGGGCGGGCCGCCTCGACCCGCTCAGGGGAGATCTCGATGCCGACGACCCGGGTGCGCGGTTCGGCCGTCCGCAGCCGGGCGAGCAGTTCGACGGCGGTCCAGGGCGCGGCCCCGTAGCCGAGGTCGACCGCGACGGGGTCCTCGGCGCGGCGCAGGGCGGGGCCGTGCACGGCGGCGATCCAGCGGTCCATGCGGCGCAGCCGGTTCGGGTTGGTGGTCCCGCGCGTCGCGGTGCCGATCGGGCGCATGACACAGAGCGTAACGATCCCGCCGGACGGCCGGCCCTGCGGCGGCCGGTCGTACAGGGGGCGGTGCGGGCTCCGGTGCGACGCGCCGGAAGTCTAGGGTAATGATTTGGCAAAGCGGAAATGAAAGGACGCACTCCGCTGTTCGACACCTTCGAAGGGCGGCTGTGCCCCTGAGGCGGCATGCCGTGCGACGCAAGCAGAAACGTACGTCGGCGGAGCCGGAGCCGGTGCCCGTGCCGGTGCCCCGAGCGAGCGAGGAGGACCGGACGACGTGAGCCAGTACGTCTCCCGACTCGGCGGCGGCCGGGTCGCACCGCGTCTCAGGTTCCCCGCCGGTCTCACCGGTACGTTCACGGGCGGCCACCGCAGACCGCGCCGGATAGCGATGCTCTCCGTGCACACCTCCCCGCTCCACCAGCCGGGGACGGGCGACGCGGGCGGCATGAACGTCTACATCGTGGAGCTGGCCCGGCGGCTGGCCGCGATCAACATCGAGGTCGAGATCTTCACCCGCTCCACCACCGGCGCCCTGCCGCCGGCCGTCGAGCTGGCCCCCGGCGTGCTCGTCCGGCACGTGGACGCGGGGCCGTACGAGGGGCTGGCCAAGGAGGAGCTGCCCGCCCAGCTCTGCGCCTTCACGCACGGTGTGATGCAGGCGTGGGCCGGCCAGCGCCCCGGCTACTACGACCTGGTCCACTCCCACTACTGGCTCTCCGGGCACGTCGGCTGGCTCGCCGCGCAGCGCTGGGGCGTCCCGCTCGTCCACGCCATGCACACCATGGCCAAGGTCAAGAACGCCTCGCTCGCCGAGGGCGACACCCCCGAACCGGCCGCCCGGGTCATCGGCGAGACCCAGATCGTCAGCGCCGCCGACCGGCTGATCGCCAACACGGCCGAGGAGGCGGACGAACTGGTCCGCTTCTACGACGCCGCGCCCGCCTCCGTCGCCGTCGTCCACCCCGGCGTCAACCTGGACCGCTTCCGCCCGGCCGACGGGCGCGCCGCCGCGCGGGCCCGGCTGGGGCTGCCGCAGGACGCGCTGATCCCGCTCTTCGCGGGGCGCATCCAGCCGCTGAAGGCCCCGGACGTGCTGCTGCGGGCCGTCGCCGTACTCCTGGACCGGGACCCCTCGCTGCGCTCCCGCATGGTCGTGCCGGTCGTCGGCGGGCCCAGCGGCAGCGGCCTCGCCAAGCCGGAGGGGCTTCAGAAGCTGGCCGCCCGCCTGGGCATCGCCGATGTCGTACGGTTCCATCCGCCGGTCGGACAGGACCAGCTCGCCGACTGGTTCCGGGCCGCGTCCGTGCTGGTCATGCCCTCGTACAGCGAATCCTTCGGCCTGGTCGCCATCGAGGCCCAGGCGGCCGGCACCCCCGTCGTCGCGGCGGCCGTGGGCGGTCTCCCGGTCGCGGTCCGCGACGGAGTCAGCGGCTTCCTGATCCCCGGGCACGACCCCGAGGCGTACGCCCGCGCGATCCAGCGGTTCGCCGCCGCGCCGGAGCTCGTCGACCGGATGGGCGCCGAGGCCGCCGCGCACGCCCAGCGCTTCGGCTGGGACACCGCCGCCGGGGCGACGGCGGACGTCTACACGGCGGCGATCCACGACCACCGCCGCCGGGTCCGCACCCACCACGGCTGAGCCTCCTCCCCGTGCGCCCCGGCCCGTGCACCCCGCTCCCGGCGGACGGGCGCGGGCCGGCTGACGTACGCTCGATCCATGGCTGACGCACCCGAGGAAGCGGCAACACCGCAGGTCGCCCCCGCGACACAGGCCGTCCACGCGGACCGGGTCGCCCGGGTCATCGAGACGACGCTCGCGGACGCCGGACTCGACTGGGAGAGCCCCGAGCCCGGCAGCTACGTCGTCCAACTGCCCGGCACCCGCAAACTGGCCACCACCTGCTCGCTGCGCGTGGGACGGCACTCGCTTTCCCTCAACGCCTTCGTCATCCGCCACCCCGACGAGAACGAGGCGGCCGTTCACCGCTGGCTGCTGGAGCACAACCTGCGCCTCTTCGGCGTGAGTTACGCGATCGACGCGCTCGGGGACATCTACCTCGCCGGCAAGCTGCCGCTCTCCGTCGTCACGCCCGAGGAGCTGGACCGGCTGCTGGGCTCGGTGCTGGAGGCGGCGGACGGGGCCTTCAACTCCCTTCTGGAGATCGGTTTCGCGAGCGCGATCCGCAAGGAGTACGCGTGGCGGGTGTCGCGCGGCGAGTCCACGCGGAACCTCGACGCGTTCGCGCATCTCATCCGGCGTCCGTCGGCCTGAACCGGGCCCCGGCGTTCCGATCCTGACCCCATCGTTCCAATCCGGGGCGGTCCGGGGCCGTCCGGGGCCGTCCCGGTGATCACGACGTCGTCACGATCACGCGTAATGCCCAGGTCAAGGGATTGCCAAACCACAGCCTGCTCATAGAGTTGGCCCACCCCCACGAAGCGCGAGGCCGCGCCGATACCGGCGCCGGCCGCCTTTGTGCTGGGCGGAACATCCCGAGACCAGAAGGACGGGCCATGCGACCCACTGCCCTACGCCGTACCGCCGTTGCCGCCTCCGTGCTGTCGCTGGCCCTCCTCACCGCGTCCTGCGGCTCGGACGGCGGCGACAAGGACAAGGAGAAGGACGCCGGCAAGGCGGGCTCCTCCGCCTCCGCCGCGCCCGCCGAGAAGCCGGCGGCCAAGGCGCTCACCGCGGCCGAGCTGGAGCAGGCGTCGCTGGCCCAGGGCGACGTCAAGGGCCACAAGATCACCAAGGCCGGACCGGCCGACGCCATCACCGGCGACAAGGTCACCGCCGACAAGGCGGAGTGCGACGTGTTCGCGGACGCCCTGATGGGCGTCAAGGCCGGTACGCCGGCCGCGTCCACGCAGCGCAAGGTGATCAGCGAGCCCAAGAAGCCCGCGGGCAAGGAGAGCGAGGACCCGGCGGAGGCGTTCAAGGCGGCGTTCGACATCACGACGACGCTGGCCACGCTCGCCTCGTACGACGGCACGGGCGCCGCCGACACCGTCGCCGGACTGCGGACCGCCGCCACCTCCTGCGCCTCGGGCTTCTCGCTCACCGCGGCCGGCTCGAAGCAGAAGGTCCTCAAGATCGCCGAGGTGCCGGTCAAGGGCGCCGAGGAGGCCGTCGCCTGGACGGTCACGGTCGAGGCCGAGGGCGAGACCAGCGCGATGAAGCTCATCGAGCTGCGTCAGGGCGGCACGGTGGCTTCGCTGACCTCCATGAACCTGGGCGCGTCCGGCGCGGGCGGCGACTTCGACCTGCCGACCGCCGTCATCGACGCCCAGGCGGGGAAGCTGGCCTGACCCCGCGTCGGACGCAGGGGGCCCGGCCCCTCCGTCACGGCAACGGCACCAGCCGCACCACGGTGACGGTCAGGACCGAACCGGAGACGTAGTAGAGCACGATCGCCCCGGCGACCGTCGCCTCCCGGCGATCGTGCTCCCCCTTGACGGCGGACGAGCCGTGCCCGTACGGGTCGCGTCCGAGCGTGCGCGCCATCTCGTCCCGGAAGGCGTCGCCGTCCCCCATCTTGGCCAGGGTGTCGTCGGCGGGCGGTGCGTAGGAGATCCGGAAGCTCAAGCGACGCTCCGCCTCTCGGCCTCGTCCTGCGCCAGCCGGTCCAGGATCCGCTCGGCCTCCGGATCCGGCACCGCCTCCAGCATCCAGTGCCGCATCACGGCCTGGATCTCGTGCACCCCCGCCTCGTTGATGGCGCGGTCGAACTCCTCGCGTCTCGCCTCCGGCAGGGCGTCGCGGATGGCCGGAATGCTGTTCGGCACCTCGACCTCGGCACCACCGACAAAGGTCTTGAGGGGTTCACCCATCACTGCTCTCCCCGCTTCTGCCCCGCTCTCTCCTTACCCCACGGTATCCGCCCCACCCCCACAACGCCGCGACCCCCGCCACGAGTTGCTCGCGACGGGGGCGGGGTGCGGGGGGCGGGCCTTGTCGACCTCCTCCCGGCCGTCCTGCTGCGGACCGGCCTGGGTAAGGTGCACGCGATCTGCGGTGGACGGTCTGTCCGCAGGATTCCAGGGGTGGGAACGTATGAGAACGCTGTGGGTCTGTGGTGCGGTTCTGGGGCTGGCCGTTCTGGTCGGCTGCACCAGCACGTCGGAGGCGTCCGGGGGCGCGTCGCCGGACGCCTCGCCGGCCGTTTCGCCCTCGTCAGTGGTGCTCACGATCAACGGCAGCATCGACGTCATGGTGGGCGACGACCCTTCCGCCCAGGTATCCCAGCCCTGCACGCCGCCGGCGCGCGCGAAGGTGAAGATCGGGCAGGAGGTCCGCGTCACGGACGACCAGGGCTCCGTCCTCGGCACCGGGAAGATCACGCGCGGCCACACGAAAGGCAACGCCACCGTCAAGATGTGCTCGGTCGGCTTCTCGTTCCGGATACCCGGTGCGGCCGAGAACTACCGACTGATCATCGGTCACTTCGAACCGATGCCGTACACCCGCGAGGACATCGGCCGCGGACTCCACTTCTACCAGACGGACGACGGCGCCCTGGCCCCGTACTGACCCACCGAAGGCCACGGACCAAGGCTGGCCCGGCGCGCGAAAACGCCCCCGATCCGCACGGTGTGTGTGGTTCGGGGGCGTGATCGTGGGTGGGACTACTTCTTGCCCTGGTTCTTCACGGCCTCGATGGCGGCCTTCGCCGCGTCCGGGTCGAGGTAGGTGCCGCCGGGCTTCAGGGGGCGGAAGTTCTCGTCCAGCTCGTAGGCGAGCGGGATGCCCGTGGGGATGTTCAGGCCCGCGATGTCGGCGTCGGAGATGCCGTCGAGGTGCTTGACCAGGGCCCGGAGGCTGTTGCCGTGGGCGGCGACGAGGACGGTCTTGCCGTCGAGGAGGTCGGGGACGATGCCGTCGTACCAGTACGGCAGCATGCGCGTGACGACGTCCTTCAGGCACTCCGTGCGCGGGCGCAGCTCCGGCGGGATCGTCGCGTAGCGCGGGTCGTCGCTCTGGGAGAACTCGGTGCCGTCCTCAAGAGCGGGCGGCGGGGTGTCGTACGAGCGGCGCCAGAGCATGAACTGCTCCTCGCCGAACTCGGCGAGCGTCTGGGCCTTGTCCTTGCCCTGGAGGGCGCCGTAGTGGCGCTCGTTGAGCCGCCAGGAGCGGTGGACGGGGATCCAGTGGCGGTCCGCGGACTCCAGCGCGAGCTGGGCGGTGCGGATGGCGCGCTTCTGGAGGGAGGTGTGCAGCACGTCGGGGAGCAGGCCGGCGTCCTTCAGCAGCTCACCGCCGCGGACCGCCTCCTTCTCGCCCTTCTCGGTGAGGTTGACGTCCACCCATCCGGTGAACAGGTTCTTCGCGTTCCACTCGCTCTCGCCGTGGCGGAGGAGGATCAGCTTGTACGGTGCGTCGGCCATGGTTCCGAGCGTAATCGAACCCGTACGAGCCGCGCGCGACCGGTCACAGGGCGGACAGGCGGACACCGGGGGAGCGGGGGAAGTGGGAGCGGCAGGCGAGCGGCGGGCACGGGGCGCGGCGACGGATTGACGGGGGGCGTCAATTGAGTGGCCCGCGCCGACCGGGGCTTCGTAATGTTCGGCACGTCGGTGGGCCACTTACGACGTGCCGCCGCTCCTTCACTCCGTACGTCCCTGGGGGGAACCCGTATGTCTGTCACCGGTCTCGGCCGGGCGGCCCGTGAAACCGTCTCCGGCCTCCCACGGGAGTTCTGGTGGCTGTGGACCAGCACGCTGGTCAACCGCCTCGGGGCATTCGTCGCCACCTTCATGGCCCTCTACCTGACCCTGGACCGGGGCTACTCCGCGTCGTACGCGGGTCTGGTCGTCGCCCTGCACGGGCTCGGCGGGGTCGTCTCCTCGCTCGGGGCCGGCGTCATGACCGACCGGCTCGGCCGGCGGCCCACGATGCTCGGCGCGCAGACGGCGACCGCCGTCGCCGTGGCCGTGCTCGGCTTCATGACCCACCCGGTCGCCATCGCCGCCGTCGCGTTCCTCGTCGGCATGGCGAGCAACGCCTCCCGCCCCGCGGTGCAGGCGATGATCGCCGACATCGTCCCCGCGAAGGACCGGGTGCGGGCCTTCTCGCTCAACTACTGGGCGATCAACCTCGGCTTCGCGGTCTCCTCCGCCGGCGCCGGGTTCGTCGCCGAGTACAGCTATCTCGCGGGCTTCGTCGGCGAGGCGGCCATGACCCTGGTCTGCGCCGTCGTCGTCTTCCTGAAGGTGCCCGAGTCCCGGCCCGAGCGGGCGGCGACGGCGTCCGGCGCCGCCGGGGCGCCGGCCGACGACGGTGTCCGGCTGGGCGACGTGCTGCGCGACGGGCGGTTCATGGCCGTGGTCGGGCTGTCGTTCGTCATCGCGCTGATCTTCCAGCAGGGGTACGTGGGGCTGCCGGTGGCCATGGGGGCGGACGGCTTCAGCAGCTCGGACTTCGGCACGGCCGTCGCCGTCAACGGGGTGCTGATCGTGGTCCTCCAGATCCCCGTCACCCGGTTCATCCAGAGCCGCGACCCCCGCCGGCTCCTCGTCGTCTCGTCCCTGCTCGCCGGATACGGGTTCGGGCTGACCGCCTTCGCGGGCTCCGTCGGGATCTACGCGCTGACCATCTGCGTCTGGACCGTCGCCGAGATCGTGAACGCTCCCGTGCAGAACGGTCTGGTCGTCCAGCTTTCCCCGGCCCACGGGCGGGGCCGCTACCAGGGCATGTACACCCTGTCCTGGTCGGCCGCCGCGCTCGTCGCCCCGCTGATGTCCGGCGTGGTCATCGACCGCTTCGGCGCTCAGTGGCTGTGGGGGACCTGCGCCCTGCTCGGCACGGTGGCCGCGCTCGGCTACTGGCTGCTGATACGCGGACTGCCGGGGCAGGACGCCGGGGAGCCCGAGACCGTGGTCCCCGCTCCGGTCCCGGACCGGAAGCCCGCGGTGGAGCCCGCCGCCTGAGGCCGTCGCCTCGGGGGGCGGGGGGCGTCCCGCGCGGAGGTCGCGCGGGACGCCCCGGCCGTCCACTCGTCCGGCCGTGCGTCAGCCGGAGCAGCCCCCGCACTGGCAGGGCGCGCCGGACTGGCAGCCGCAGCCGCAGCCCGAGCCGCAGCCGCAGGCGCCGAGCACGGTGAGGTGCACCGCCTCCGCGGGGGCCTCCTGCGGGGTTCCGGTCGTGGGGGAATCGGCCATGGTTCCTCCTCAAGGCGTACGAAAGGGCCGTACGCCCGAGCGGGGCCCACGACCGGGGCCGCTCGGACAGCCCGTGCGTCCCCACCCCATTGCATGCCCACCCGGACGGGCGCATCAACGGCGCACACGCGCAGGAACACATGTGCGGTTCCATACGCCGCGCGTGCGCCGTCCACGCCCGCTCGCGTACGCCCTACGCGCCCTCCACCGGTGCGGCCTGCTGGATCTCGTCCGCGTGCTCGCCCGTCACCAGGTAGACGACGCGCTTGGCCACCGAGACGGCGTGGTCCGCGAACCGCTCGTAGTACCGGCCGAGCAGCGTCACGTCGACGGCCGTCTCGATGCCGTGCTTCCAGCGGTCGTCCATCAGGTGCTGGAAGAGCGCCCGGTGCAGCAGGTCCATCTCGTCGTCGTCCTGCTCCAACTGGAGGGCCAGGTCGACGTCCTTGGTGATGATCACCTCGGCGGCCTTCGCCATCAGCCGCTGCGCGAGCTGCCCCATCTCCAGCAGGGTGGCGTGCAGGTCGTGCGGGACCGCGGACTGCGGGAAGCGCAGCCGGGCCAGCTTGGCGACGTGCTGGGCCAGGTCGCCCGAGCGCTCCAGGTCGGCGCTCATCCGCAGCGAGGTGACGACGATCCGCAGATCCGTGGCCACCGGCTGCTGCCGGGCCAGCAGCGCGATCGCCCTGGCCTCCAGGTCGTGCTGGAGGTCGTCGACCTTCTGGTCGGCCGCGATCACCGACTCCGCGAGCTTCAGATCGGCGTCGAGCATCGCCGTCGTCGCCCGGCCGATCGCCGACCCGACGAGCCGGGCCATCTCGACCAGGCCCTCGCCGATCGAGTCGAGTTCCTCGTGGTACGCGTCACGCATGGATGTCCCTCTCCAGTCCTCGGAAGCTGTCGTACGGCACAGCCGGGGCCAGCTCTGAACCCCACGGTGCCACCGTGACGGCCGTACGCGTCGGCTTCCGGCCGGTGAAGTGAACCGCCCCTTGCCCCTCGGTGAACTCTGGGCGACGAGTGTTCGGACAGGCACTCGGACGGCTGGGAGAGTGTCCGCGGTGCCGCATAACCTGGAGCCATGGACGTGAACGCGGCGGTCGCCGCAGCTGCAGCGATCGCCGGGGTGTGCACCGGCGTGATCGCCATGCTGGCGTTCCGCTGGAGCGAGCGCGACCAGAAACGGCCCACGCGTACGTCCCTGCGGCCCGACAGCAACGCCCCCCTGCCCCCCGGGGTCGACACGGTCCTGTCCGTGCTCAGCTCCTCCGCCGTCGTGCTCGACGAGAGCGACAGCGTCGTCAAGGCCAGCTCCGCCGCGTACGCGCTGGGACTGGTCAGGGGCGGGCGCCTGGCCGTCGAGCCGATGCTCAACATGGCCAGGGACACCCGCAGGGACGGGGAGATACGCCAGGTCGAGCTGGACCTGCCCCGGCGCGGCACCGGCCGGGGCGAGGCCCTCGCGGTCTCCGCCCGGGTCGCCCCGCTGGGCTCCCGGCTGGTCCTGCTGCTCGTCGAGGACCTCACCGAGGCCCGCCGCATCGAGGCCGTCCGCCGCGACTTCGTCGCCAACGTCAGCCATGAGCTCAAGACGCCGACCGGCGCCCTGTCCCTGCTCTCGGAGGCCGTCCTCGACGCCTCCGACGACCAGGAGGCGGTGGAGCACTTCGCCCGCCGCATGCAGATCGAGGCCACCCGGCTCACCAACCTCGTCCAGGAGCTGATCGACCTCTCCCGGGTGCAGAACGACGACCCGCTTGAGGACGCCGAGCCGGTGCGGGTGGACGAGCTGGTCGCCGAGGCCATCGACCGCTGCCGGCAGCAGGCCGGCTCCAAGCAGATCACCATGGCCGCGGGCGGCACCGCCGAGCTCCGGATATGGGGCAACCGCGGCCAGCTCGCCGCCGCCCTCGGCAATCTCGTCGAGAACGCCGTCAACTACAGCCCCGCCCGCACCCGCGTCGGCATCGCCGCCCGCCGCGTGGTCGTACCGGGCGGGGACGAGATCGAGATCGCCGTGACCGACCAGGGCATCGGCATCTCGGAGAAGGACCGCGAGCGGGTCTTCGAACGGTTCTACCGCGTCGACCCCGCCCGCTCCCGCGCCACCGGTGGCACCGGCCTCGGCCTCGCCATCGTCAAGCACGTGGCCGCCTCCCACGGCGGGGAGGTCACCGTCTGGAGCTCGGAGGGACAGGGCTCCACCTTCACCCTGCGGCTGCCCGAGGCGGGCTCCGTACGGGACCGGGACCGCGCGTCCGGCGGCCCGCTGATCGTCAACGGCGACGAGGCGTCCTCCCTGGACGCCGCACCCGACTCTTTTGATTCGTTCCCTGCCCCGGAGGCCCTTCCGTGACCCGAGTGCTTGTCGTCGAGGACGAGGAATCGTTCAGCGACGTCCTGTCCTACATGCTCCGCAAGGAAGGCTTCGAGGTCGCGATCGCGGCCACCGGGCCCGATGGCCTGGACGAGTTCGAGCGCAACGGCGCCGACCTCGTGCTCCTCGACCTGATGCTCCCCGGCCTGCCCGGCACGGAGGTCTGCCGGCAGCTGCGCAGCCGCTCCAACGTGCCGGTGATCATGGTCACCGCCAAGGACAGCGAGATCGACAAGGTCGTCGGCCTGGAGATAGGAGCCGACGACTACGTGACCAAGCCCTTCTCCTCGCGCGAGCTGGTCGCCCGCATCCGCGCGGTGCTGCGCCGCCGGGGGGAGCCGGAGGAGGTCACCCCGGCCGCCCTGGAGGCGGGCCCGGTCCGGATGGACGTGGACCGGCACGTGGTGACGGTCGGCGGCGGCAAGGTCGACCTGCCGCTGAAGGAGTTCGACCTGCTGGAGATGCTGCTGCGCAACGCGGGCCGGGTGCTGACCCGGATGCAGCTGATCGACCGGGTCTGGGGCGCCGACTACGTGGGCGACACCAAGACGCTCGACGTCCATGTGAAGCGGCTGCGCGCCAAGATCGAGCCGGACCCGGGCGCCCCGAGGTTCCTCGTCACCGTGCGCGGGCTGGGGTACAAGTTCGAGCCGTAGACCGGCGGGACGAGCGAAGCGGATACGGCCGAGGCGCCTCCCGGTGGGGGAGGCGCCTCGGCCGTATGCGCGCGTACGGGGTCCGGTCAGCCGGGCTGCTGCGTGGTGGCCTCGCCGGCGCCCGGGGTGGCCGCGCCACTGGCGCTGCCGGACGGGGAGGCGTCGGCGGACGCGGAGGCCGCCGGGGACTTCTCCGGGAGCTTCGGCAGCGAGCTGGGACCGAAGCCGGTGAAGTAGCTCTCCGCCGGGACGACGGTGACGCCCAGCGCGACCTCGCCGGTCTTGCTGAACGAGAAGACGAGCGGCTGCACATCGCCGTTCTTCGTGGCCTGGTTGCCGTTCTCGATCACGGCGGAGGCGTTGCCCTTGCCGCCGATGACCACCCGGCCGCCGGCCGGCACCACGATCGGGCCCGAGCCCTTGGCGGCGTGCAGCTGCACCGTGCCGCTGCTGCCCTTGAGGGCGATGGCGTTCAGCGTCTCGTCCTGCGTGCCGCTGTTGAACAGCGTGGCGGCGACCACGGCCGGGCCGTTGGCGCCGCGCACGGGCTGCGTGATGACATTGGCGTTCTGGATCTTGATGTCGCCGGACGAGGTGGCGGCGTTGTCCGGCCGGACCTCCAGCGTCTGCGCGTTGTTGCCGGCTCCGCAGGCGGAGAGGCCGGCGATCGAGAACGCGAGGGCGGTGGCGGCGAGGACGCCGTGTCGAAGGCTGCGGCTCACGGCGGCGGCAACTCCTTGAACGAGCGGACGTACGGACGGGGGGCGAGCGGTGTAAAGCCGCCCTAAGGGTGTGTCAGCGGCCAGGTTACCGAGCCGCTGTGAGCGCTCCGCACCCGACCCGCCCCTGTGCGTTCCGAGATCACCGGCGCCCTTACGGCCGCCGCCGCGCCCGAGATCATTCGCACGCCGTTCACAAAACCCGCGTGATCAATTCGCCCCGGCGCCGGGCCCGGCGCTCGCGCCGCTGTTCAACGCGGTGTGGCGCATTCCTCGCGGATAAGCGCGGCCCGCAAATCCGGTGGGCGTCCGCGGCGGGCGTTGATCAATTTCATTGGCCCTCGGCACTTACCGCCGTACGGGTGATCGATCTCCGAACGGCCTACGGAATCCTCCGCTCCTGGAACCCGGCAAAACGGGACGTTCGGTCACTTCCGAGCGGCTTCCGGGGCGTGTAACGTGCGCGTTTCTCTGCGCCCGCACAGCCGCTCCGACCTGCGAATACCGTTCCGCGCACCCCTTCCGCAGCACGTCCGTGTCGCAGTTGTCAAGCCCCGAGATATGCCCTGACCTGCGAAAACGCCATTCAGGAGAAGCAGTTCTCGTGTTACTCTTGATAGCCACGGAAGGGGTACCTGTCACATGACGTTCAAGGTTGGCGACACCGTGGTCTATCCCCATCACGGGGCCGCGCTGATCGAGGCTATCGAAACTCGCCAGATCAAAGGCGTGGACAAGACCTACTTGGTGCTCAAGGTCGCCCAGGGCGACTTGACGGTGCGTGTGCCGGCGGACAATGCCGAGTTCGTAGGCGTGCGCGACGTGGTCGGGCAGGAAGGGCTGGACCGGGTCTTCGAGGTGCTCCGCGCGCCGTACGCGGAGGAGCCGACGAACTGGTCCCGACGCTACAAGGCAAATCTCGAGAAGCTCGCGTCCGGCGATGTCATCAAGGTCGCGGAAGTGGTTCGCGACCTCTGGCGTCGTGAGCGCGAGCGCGGACTCTCCGCAGGTGAGAAGCGGATGCTCGCCAAGGCTCGGCAGATTCTGGTGAGTGAGCTCGCCCTCGCGGAGAACACGAACGAGGACAAGGCCGAGGCTCTACTCGACGAGGTCCTCGCGTCCTGAGCCGGATCGCGCCGGTCGTAAATAATGTGCCGCGGTGCCCGCTGACCAGCCGTCTGTACGGCCTGTCGTCGGGCGCTGCGGCATGTCCGGAAGCACATCATCCGGCCCCGGAAGGAAAAGATCCGGAGGCGACGACTCCGGAAGTGTCGGCGCGTTGGCCTCGCCGACGATCCCCCGGTACTTTGCTCGCGATCTTGTGAAGCCGACGATCCCGAAGCCGACGGTCCGTCCGATCGCGAGCGGCCGGTGCGGTGTCCGTCCCGCCCGGGGTCACGGAAAGGGTCCCGGTCGGGTCGGGGCGCGGTGCCCCGGCTCGCTTGTGGCCATACCCACGTCGGCCGTGAGGACAAACATGCCGAAGCCTCGGAGTGCAACCGATGTCTGAACAACCGCGTCCCTCCCGCACCGCCGCCGTGATCCCCGCGGCCGGCCGCGGCGTACGGCTCGGCCCCGGGGCCCCCAAGGCGCTCCGCGCGCTCGGCGGGACACCCATGCTGGTCCACGCCGTACGCGCCATGGCCGCCTCCCGCCATGTCTCCGTCGTCGTGGTCGTCGCCCCGCCGGACGGCGCCCCCGAGGTCCGCGCGCTGCTCGACGAGCACGCGCTGCCCGAGCGCACCGAATTCCTGGTGGTCCCCGGCGGCGCCACGCGCCAGGAATCCGTACGCCTGGGCCTGGACGCGCTGCCCGAGGACGTCGCCACCGTCCTCGTCCATGACGCCGCCCGGCCCCTCGTCCCCGTCGACACCGTGGACGCGGTGGTCGAGGCCGTCCGCGACGGCGCGCCCGCCGTCGTCCCGGCCCTGCCGCTCGCCGACACGGTCAAGGAGGTCGAACCCGGCGCCCCAGGCGCGCCCGAGCCCGTGCTCGCCACCCCGGTCCGGGCCCGCCTCCGGGCCGTACAGACCCCGCAGGGCTTCGACCGCACCACGCTGGCGCGCGCCCACGCGCAGGTCGCGCTCAGCGGCGAGGGCGCCACCGACGACGCAGGCATGGTCGAGCAGCTCGGCGCGCCCGTCGTCGTCGTCCCCGGGCACGAGGAGGCGTTCAAGGTGACCCGCCCCCTCGACCTCGTCCTCGCCGAAGCCGTACTCGCACGCAGGAGGGCCCACGATGGCTTCTGACGTTCCCCCCGGCCCCGTGATCCCGCGCGTCGGCATCGGCACCGACATCCACGCCTTCGAGGAGGGCCGGGAGCTCTGGTGCGCCGGGCTGCGCTGGGACGGCGAGGGCCCCGGACTGGCCGGGCACTCGGACGCGGACGTCGTCGCGCACGCCGCCTGCAACGCGCTGTTCTCCGCCGCCGGCCTCGGCGACCTCGGGCAGCACTTCGGCACCGGGCGCCCCGAGTGGTCCGGCGCCGCCGGCGTCACCCTGCTCACCGAGGCCGCCCGGATCGTCCGCGCCGAGGGCTTCGAGATCGGCAACGTCGCCGTCCAGGTCGTCGGCGTACGGCCGAAGATCGGCAAGCGGCGCGAGGAGGCGCAGAAGGTCCTCTCGGCCGCCGTGGGCGCGCCCGTCTCGCTCTCCGCCGCCACCTCCGACGGCCTCGGCTTCACCGGCCGGGGCGAGGGCATCGCCGGGATCGCCACCGCCCTCGTCTACCGCACCGGCTGACCTCCCGCGTGGGGGCGGGGGTCCCGGACCCCGCCGCCACGGCGTTCGCAGGCCGGCCCCGCGCGGGCGCGCCGGGCCGTGCGCACCGGCGCTCTCGCGCACACCCCCCGCCTTGTTGCACATCACTTGCACGTACGCTGGTGCGGCAATGACGTGGTGCGCGAGGGTGGTGGAACTCCGGGATGAGGGCGACGACGGCGGCGCCGGTACGGGCCGATGCGGGCGGGTACGTCCTGCGGACGGCCGGGCCGGCCGATCTCGACGGGGCGCGCGCCGTGATGCTCGACACCGTCTACCGCGATCTGCGCTCGGGATACGTGCCCCGCTGGCACGCCGACATCATCGACCCCGAGGCCGCCTATCTGCGCCCCGCGCGGTGCACGCTGCTGGTGGCCGAGCGGGCGGGCGAGATCGTGGCGACGGGGGCCGTGCGCGACCGGGGGCCGCAGGCGCCGCCCAACCCGCGGTGGGTCGCGGACCGCTTCCCGTCCGGCACCACCGCCCAGCTCTGCCGGATCTATGTCGCGCCCGAGCACCGCAGGCGCGGGCTCGCCCGCCGGATGGTGCGCGAGCTGCTCGGCTTCGCGGCCCGGACCGGCGGCTACGAGGCGGTCTACCTGCACACCGACCCGGCCGTGCCCGGTGCCGAACCGTTCTGGCGGTCGCTGGCGCACGAGGTGTGCGACGAGCGCACGCTGCCGGGCGGCGGCCAAGGCATCGTCCACTTCGAACTGCCGCTGCCGGGGCCGGACGGGACCGCTGCGGCCCTCCCTGTCACATGACAATCATTTTCATATAAGGTCGTCGCCATGCCCACGTCCCGACGCTCCGCGCTGCCCCTGATCCTCTCCGCGACCGCCCTCCTCGTCCCCCTCGCCACCGCCTGCTCCGGCGGCGCGTCCGACGGCAAGGGCGCGGACGGCGGGCAACGCCTCCGGGTCGTCATGGCCTTCCCGCCCGCCCAGGCGATGTCCCCCTACGGCGACGACGCCGTCACCCTCAGCCGCCTCGCGGTCGTCGAGGGCCTCACCACCCTCGGCCGCGACGGCACCGCCGAACCCGCCCTCGCCTCCTCCTGGAAGCGCGACGGCGCGAAGGCGTGGACGTTCACCCTGCGCGAGGCGGCCTTCCACGACGGCACGAAGGTCGACCCCGCCGCCGTCGTCCGGTCGCTGACCGCCGCCGAGAAGGCGTCGCCCAAGCCCCGCGTCCTGTCCGACACCCGCATCACCGCCACCGCCCAGGGCACCGACACCGTACGGATCGTCACCGACGCGCCCGACCCGCTGCTGCCCCAGCGCCTCGCCAACCCCTCCCTGACGATCCTGTCCGCCGCCGCCTACACCGGCCGCACCGTCGACCCCGCCGGACACGCCACCGGCCCCTTCGTCCTCACCGGCGTCAAGGGCGCCGTCAGCGCCACCCTGAAGCGCCACGACGCCTACTGGGGCGGCCGGGCGAAGGCCCCCGGCGTCGACGTCACCTTCGCCGCCGACGGCACCGCCCGCGCCAACGCCCTGCGCACCGGGGCCGTCGACATCGCCGAGTACGTACCCGTCTCCCAGGCGTCCCTCCTCGGCGACGACCTCGTCCACGGCTTCCCCTCGGCCCGCACCAACGGCCTCTCCCTCAACACCCGGCGCGGCGTCTTCGCCGACCCCGCGATGCGCGCCGCCGCCCGCGAGGCCATCGACTCCAAGGCCCTGGTCAAGGCCGTCTACGAAGGCCGTGCCGACACCGCGCGGGGACTCCTCGGCCCCGGGGTGAGCTGGGCCGCCGAAGCACGCACCGCCCCCGTCAGGACCAAGGCAGCCGACCGGGCACGCGTGGCGCGCACCCCGCGGATCGTCCTCGCCACCTACACCAACCGGCCCGAACTCCCCGAGGCCGCCACCGTCGTCCAGCAGCAGCTCACCGCGCGCGGCTTCACCGTCAAGCAGGTCGTCCGCGACTACGCCCAGTTGGAGGCCGACGCCCTCGCCGGGACGTACGACGCCTTCATCCAGGCCCGCAACACCCTCCTGGACACCGCCGACCCGGCCTCCTACCTCGCCTCCGACTTCACCTGCGACGGCAGCTTCAACATCTCCCAGCTCTGCGACCGGCGCGTGGACGCCGCCGTGGACCGCGCCGCCGCCGCCACGGACACCGACGCCCGCCACGCCGCCGCGGCCACCGCCGAGGCCGCCGTCCTCGGCACCGACGCACTCGTCCCGCTGCTCCACGAACGCTTCATGCAGGGCTACGACGACAGCCGCGTCCACGGCGTCGCCCTCGACCCCCTGGAGCGCACCCTCGTCACCGCGGACACCCGCGTCGGGTGACCGGGTGAAACACCTCACCGGCCGGATCGCCGCCCTCCTCGCGGTCGTCGCCGTCGTCGGACTGCTGCCCCGCCTGACCCGGACCGACCCCGCCCGCACGATCCTGCACGCCCGCTACCCCGACCGGCCGCCCACCGCCGAGACCCTCGACGCCATCCGCGCCGAGACCGGTCTCGACGGCGGCCCCCTCCGCCTCCTGGGCGGCTGGCTCGGCGGGCTGCTCCACGGCGACCTCGGCACCTCGTGGGTCTCCGGACAGCCCGTCGCCCCCGACGCCCTGTCCGCCCTGGGCGTCTCCCTGACCCTCATGGGCGCCTCCTTCGCCGTCGCCCTCGCGGTGGCCGCCGCCCTCACCGCCCGCACCCTGCGGCGCGGAGCGCGGAACCGGACCGCCGCCCCGGGCGCGGGCACCGGCGCCGCCGTCCTCGCCGCCCTCCCCGAGTTCCTGCTCGCCACGGTCCTCGCCGCCGTCCTCGCCGTACGGCTCGACTGGCTGCCGGCCCTCGGCTGGGGCGCCCCCGAGCACACCGTGCTGCCCGCCCTCGCCATGGGCATCCCCGCCGGCGCCCTGCTCGGCCGGCTCCTGGACGACGCGCTGCCCGCCGCGTTCGCCGAACCCTGGGCCCGCGCCGCCACGGCGGCCGGGCTCCCCGGACACCGCACCGCCCGCCACGCCCTGCGCCGCACCCTGCCCGGCCTGCTGCCCCAGCTCGGCCTGACCGTCGTCGGCCTCACCGGCGGAGCCGTCGCCGTCGAAACCCTCTACGCGATACCCGGCCTCGGCGGCACCGCGCTGGCCGCCGCCCTCGCCCAGGACCTCCCCGTCCTCCAGTCCTGCGTGCTGCTCCTGCTCCTCCTCGGCACGGCCGCCGGACTCGCCGCCCGCCTCACGGCCCGCGCCCTGCTCGGCCCCGCCCTCCACGACGGCGCCCTGCCCGCCCTCGTCCCGCCGCCCGTCCGCCCCCGCGCCTCCCTCACCGCGGGCGCCCTCCTCCTCGCCGCGCTGTTCGCCGCCGTGACCGTCGCCGGACTCCTCCGCGACCCGCTCCACATCGACGCCGCCGCCCGCCTCGCCGGCCCCTCCGCCGCCCACCCCTTCGGCACGGACTCCCTCGGCCGCGACGTGCTCGCCCGCCTCGGGCACGGAGCCGGCCGCACCGTCCTGACCGCCGTCGCCGTCTCCGCCGCCACCCTGCTGCTCGGCCTCGTCCTCGGCGCCGTCCGGGCCGGCGCGCTCACCGAGACCGCCAACGCCCTGCCCGCGATCCTCACCGGCCTCCTCGTCGCCGGCATCGCGGGCCCCGGCCCCTGGAGCGCCGCCGCCGCCGTCACCGCCGTCGCCTGGACCCCCCTGGCCGCCCACACCGCCGCCCTCCACGCCCAGGAACGCGCCGCCCCGCACCTCACCGCCGCCCGCGCCCTGGGCGCCGGCCGCCTCCACCTGCTGCGCCGCCACCTCCTGCCCGGCGTACTGCCCCCCGTCGCCCGCCACGCCGTCCTGCGCGTCCCCGCCATCGCCCTGGCCCTCGCCTCCCTCGGCTTCCTCGGCCTCGGCACCGAACCCCCCGCACCCGAATGGGGGCGCATGCTCGCCGAGAACCTCCCCTACGCCGAACGCGCCCCCTGGTCCGTCCTCGCCCCCGCCGCGGCCCTCGCCGCCCTCGGCGCCCTGGCCGTCCTCACCACGGCGGCGGCCCGCGCCCGACACGCCCGGACACGTCCCGCGTGACCGCTGCCGCTCCTCTTCGACGCGGGTCCCCAGGGCGTCTGGGCCCTGCCACCGGCGCGCTCTCCTCCGTCTCCGGACTCGCCGTGCTCGGCGGCAGCGCCGCCACCGGCGCCCTGCTCGACGCCACCGCCGCCGTGCGGTGGACCGTCCTCGCCGCGGTCCCGCTCGCCGGTGCCGCCGTCGCGGCGACTCTTCCGGCGGGCCCGGACGGAACGCGAGGACGGGAGAGCCGGGGTGGGATAGACGTAGAGGGAACGACGACCCGACCGGAAGGACGCACGCCATGACCGCCGCACTCTCCGAGGAACTCAAGGCCCTGCTCGACTCCCCGGTCTTCGTCACCGTGGCGACCATCCAGCCCGACGGCAGCCCGCAGGTCTCCCCGGTCTGGGTCAAGCGCGACGGCGAGGACGTCCTCATCTCCACCACCACCGGCCGCCGCAAGGAACGCAACCTCGCCCGCGACCCCCGCGTCTCCGTCGTCGTCCAGCCCTTCGACGCGCCGTACACGTACGCCGAGATCCGCGGCACCGCCACCCTCACCACCGAGGGCGGCCAGGCGCTCATCGACGAGCTCTCCCTGAAGTACACCGGCAAGCCCTACGCCGAGTTCAACCCCTCCGCCGACGACGACGCCCCCCGCGTCGTCGTCCGGATCACCCCGCGCAAGGTCGTCGGACGCGTCTGAACCGCGCACCTCGCACCAACTGGCCCCGCATTCCCCCAACGGGTCGCGGGGCACTGGTGCGCGCCCACTACCCTTGAGGCGTGACTATTCGCCTGTACGACACCAGCGCCCGGCAGATCCGTGACTTCGTCCCGCTCACAGCGGGCTGTGTCTCGATCTACCTCTGTGGCGCCACTGTCCAGGCCGCCCCGCACATCGGGCACATCAGGTCCGGACTGAACTTCGACATCATGCGCCGCTGGTTCGCCCACCGGGGCTACGACGTGACGTTCGTCCGGAACGTCACCGACATCGACGACAAGATCATCACGAAGTCCGCCGAACAGGGACGCCCCTGGTGGGCCATCGGCTACGAGAACGAGCGCGCCTTCAACGACGGCTACGCCGCGCTCGGCTGCCTGCCGCCCACCTACGAGCCCCGCGCCACCGGCCACGTCCCCGAGATGATCGAGATGATGCGCGGCCTCATCGAACGGGGCCACGCCTACGCCGCCGACGGCAACGTCTACTTCGACGTGCGCTCCTTCCCCGGCTACCTCGAACTCTCCAACCAGGACCTGGACGACCTGCGCCAGCCCTCCGGCGACAACGAGACCGGCAAGCGCGACCCGCGCGACTTCGCCATGTGGAAGGCGTCCAAGCCCGGCGAGCCCAGCTGGGAGACCCCCTGGGGCCGCGGCCGCCCCGGCTGGCACCTCGAATGCTCCGCCATGGCGCACAAGTACCTCGGCACCGCCTTCGACATCCACGGCGGCGGCATCGACCTGATCTTCCCGCACCACGAGAACGAGATCGCCCAGGCCAAGGCGTACGGCGACGACTTCGCGCGGTACTGGGTGCACAACGCCTGGGTCACCATGTCCGGCGAGAAGATGTCGAAGTCCCTCGACAACTCCGTCCTCGTCAGCGACATGGTCAAGACCTGGCGCCCCATCGTGCTGCGCTACTACCTCGGCACCCCGCACTACCGGTCCATGATCGAGTACAGCGAGGAGGCCCTGCGCGAGGCCGAATCCGCCTTCGCCCGCATCGAGGGCTTCGTCCAGCGCGTCACCGAGAAGGCCGGCGAGACCGTCGCCCCCGCCGCCGAGGTGCCGCCCGCCTTCGCCGAGGCCATGGACGACGACATGGGCGTCCCGCAGGCCCTCGCGATCGTCCACACCACCGTCCGCCAGGGCAACTCCGCCCTCGCCGCCGACGACAAGGAAGCCGCCGTCGCCCGCCTCGCCGAGGTCCGCGCCATGCTCGGCGTCCTCGGCCTCGACCCGCTCGACGAGCACTGGGCCGGCGAGAACGACCGCGGCGACGACCTCCACGGCGTCGTCGACACCCTCGTCCGCCTCGTCCTCGACCAGCGCCAGGCCGCCCGCGCCCGCAAGGACTGGCCGGCCGCCGACGCCATCCGCGACGAACTCAACCAGTCCGGACTGGTCATCGAGGACAGCCCCTCCGGACCACGGTGGACCCTGGGCCCGCGCCCGTAGCGCCCCACGTGCCGCCCGGCTCGCCGGGCGGCACACTTTCACTTATACGCACGCACGACGAAGCAACGAAACAGGTAGGTCATGGCCGGGAACAGCCAGCGCAGGAACCGCCGCACGTCCAACAAGAAGGGCGCGACGGTCGGCAGCGGTGGCCAGCGACGCCGGGGCCTCGAAGGCAAGGGCCCCACCCCGCCCGCCGAAGCCCGCAAGAAGCACAAGAAGAACCGCATCGCCACCGCCAAGGCCAAGCAGGCCGCCAACCGCCGCCCCGCCCCCCGCCGCGGCGGCGTCAAGGGCACCTCCGAAATGGTCGTCGGCCGCAACCCGGTCTACGAGGCCCTGCGCGACGGCGTGCCCGCCACCACCCTGTACGTCCAGCAGTACATCGACAACGACGAGCGCGTCCGCGAAGCCCTCCAGCTCGCCGGCGAGCGCGGCAACATCAACCTGATGGAAGCCCCGCGCCCCGAGCTCGACCGCATGACCGGCGGACTCAACCACCAGGGCCTCGTCCTCCAGGTCCCGCCCTACGAGTACGCCGACCCCCAGGACCTCCTCGAAGGCGCCTACGACAACGGCGAGGAACCCCTCGTCGTCGCCCTCGACGGCGTCACCGACCCCCGCAACCTCGGCGCCATCGTCCGCTCCGTCTCCGCCTTCGGCGGCCACGGCGTCGTCGTCCCCGAGCGCCGCGCCGCCGGCATGACCGCCGGAGCCTGGAAGTCCTCCGCCGGCACCGCAGCCCGCACCCCCGTCTCCCGGGTCACCAACCTGACCCGCGCCCTGGAGGCGTACAAGAAGGAGGGCATCGCCGTCGTCGGCCTCGCCGCGGACGGCGAACACACCGTCGAGGACCTCGAAGCCCTCGACGGCCCGGTCTGCATCGTCATCGGCAGCGAGGGCAAGGGCCTCGGCCGCCTCGTCGGCGAGACCTGCGACTACCGGGTCCGCATCTCCATGCCCGGCGGCGCCGAATCCCTGAACGCCGGCGTCGCCGCCGGCATCGTCCTCTACGAGGTCGCCCGCCGCCGCGCCTGATCCGCGCCCCCGCACGGGCGTCGGGCGCCGCCCCCGATCCGCGCGCCCCTCGCACCACCCGCACGGGCGTCGGCCGACCGGAGCACCACCCCCGCCGGCCGACGCCCTCGCACGCCCCCACCGGGGGCGCACCCGGCCCCGCGCGCGCCCCCGCTCACCCCACCACCCCCTTGTTGACGGGCCCCCGACACTTCGGCGCCGTCAAGGCAGTGTCCTAAACACACATCACTCGGTTAGATGAGTGTGGACACCAGAACGCCTCGGTTCGACGAACAACCCGCCCTGAGCATGGCCAAGGTGGACTGCGACCCCGCGCAGGTCATCGTCAACCACGCCAGCTTCCGGGTGCAGCTCGCCCCCGGCCAGCGCACCCGGCTGCGCGGCGTGGGCCCCGCCGTCGCGCCCAGGATCCCCGCCATGAGCGGCGCCGGAACAGCCCGCGGCCGACGCGCCCCCGTCGTCTGGAGCGGCAAGTCCGCCCCCGGCGACCCCGGGGCCACCGGACTGCTCCAAGCCGTACGCAACTCCACCACCGGCCACCCCGCCACCGCCTACGACCCGTACGAGCCCTACGCCCCGTACGCGTACGACAGCGACCCCCTCGCCACCCGCGACCCGCTCCTCGAAGAGACCCAGCCCAACCCCGTCGTCACCGCGCCCCCGCCGCGCACCGGCGGGCCCCTGCTGCCCCCCATGCGCCAGGCCGTCGGTGCCTACGACCCCGTCGAACCCGGCCCGTACGACCCGCCCGCCTACCACGACGCCTACGACGACCGCGCGGACGATCTCACCGACCCCGCCGACCTCACCGACGACACCGACGCCACCCGCGACCGCCGCGCCGACGACGTCCGGCACGCCTACTACCCCGGCCGCCGCATGAACCTCGGCGTCGTCCTGCTGCCGATGCGCGTCTTCCTCGGCTTCATCTCCATCTACGCCGGCATGGGCAAACTCTGCGACCCCGTCTACTTCGACGGCGGCGAACGCGGCTCCATGGTCAAGTGGCTCAACTCCCTGCACCCCTGGGCCCTCGCCGAACCCCTGCGGGAGTTCGCCCTCTCCCACCCGGTCGGTGCCGGACTCACCATCGCCTTCCTCCAGGTCGTCGTCGGCGTCCTCACCGTCCTCGGCCTCTGGCAGCGCGTCGCCGCCACCATCGGAGCACTGCTCTCCGCGGCCCTCCTCGTCACCGTCAGCTGGCGCACCGTCGCCGCCTACGACGCGCCCGACATCATCTACCTCGCCGCCTGGAGCCCGCTGATCATCGCCGGCGCCCCCGTCTACTCCATCGACGGACGCCTCGCCGGAGAAGCCTGGCGCAAGCTCGGACCCCGCTCCGAGATCTGGGACCTGCGCCGCCGCGTGCTGCGCCGGGGCGCCGTCGTCGCCTCCGTCGTCGTCGGCCTCACCCTCCTCATCGGCTCCATGCTCGGCGGCGCCGTCCGCTCCACCGAGGTCGTCACCGTCCCCGGCCCCAACGGCGTCCCCACCAACCAGCTCCCTGGCTCCCCCCTCCCCGAGAAGTCCCACCGGGGCAAGGCATCCCAGAGCCCCGCCGGCCAGCGCCCCGCCCCCTCCCGCAGCACGGCCCCGCAGACCCCGACCGCGGACGCCTCCACCCCCGCGTCCGGCGGCTCCGGCGAACCTGGCCGGACGGCGGGCGCCACCACCGGGACGGGCGCGGGACAGCCCAGCCAGACCCAGGGCACCGGCCAGACCACCCCCCGGCAGTCCACGCCCCAGCAGCCCCCGACCACCAGCTCCGGCCCCAGCTCCTCCGGGCCCACCGGCAGCGGCGGCGGCTCCAGCAGCGGCGGCACCGACCCCGGCAGCGGCTCCTCCGCCGGCACCTCCGACGGCGGCGGCAGCGGCGGCGGACGCAACCCCATCGGCGGCCTCCTCGGCTGACGGGCACCGCACCGCACGACACAGGGGGCGGGCACCGGATCCCCATCCGGTGCCCGCCCCCTGTCACATCCCCGGGCGCGGGGCGGCCTACCGCCCGTCCAGCTCCTTCGCCGCCTCCGTCAGATCCTTCGCGGTGTCGATCGCCCGCCAGTACGCCCCGTGCGGCAACGGGAACCCGGCCAGACGGCGCTCGCGCGCCAGCCGCGGAAACGTCGTGCGCTCATGGTCGCCTCGGTCCGGCAGCAGCCCCGTGAACGCCGGCGAGAACACGTACACCCCGGCATTGATCAGATACGGCGACGGCGGCGCCTCGATGAAGTCGGTGATGTGCCCGAACGCGTCCGTCTCGACGGCACCCCACGGAATGCGCGGCCGGGCCAGCGCCAGGGTCGCCGTCGCATCGCGCTCCGCATGGAACGCGGCCATCTCGCGCAACGAGAAACGGGTCCAGATGTCACCGTTCGTCGCGTACCACGGCTGCTCCGGATCGGGCAGCCGGGCCGCCGCGTACTTCAGACCGCCACCGCGCCCCAGCGGCTCGGTCTCCACCACCGTCGTCACCCGCAGCGGCAGCACCGCCTCGGCCAGCCACTCCTGAAGCACCTCGGCGAGATGCCCGCACGACACCACGGCATCGGTCACGCCCTCGGAAGCCAGCCAGGACAGCTGATGGCCGATGATCGGCGTCCCGGTACCCGGGATCTCGACCATCGGCTTGGGGCGGTCATCGGTATACGGGCGCAGCCGTGACCCCTGGCCACCCGCCAGGATCACGGCCTGCGTCGGAAACGTATGCATGCCAGGCACGATATGCCGTGCCGGACATGCACCGGTCAGCTGAACTGCGCGACACCCGAGGCGAACGAGGTGTCGCACACCGGACGCGAGAAGCGGTGCGCCCGCGTCGGGCCGTACTGCCGCACCGCGGCCTTCCCCAGCGCCCGCGCGATGGACATGCAGTGCTTGGCCAGCGAGGGACGGCCCTCGACGGCACGCTGGAGCTCCGTCAGCGCGACCCCCGGGTCCTTCTGCTGGAGCTCGACCAGCAGGCGGTCCCGCAGGACGTCCTGCGGGGCGGGCGCCTTGGCGGTCTTCGACACGGACTGCGAGGACGCGGCGAGGATCTGCGCGTCGGAGTTGGACGCCGCCCACGGCACGGCGGTCACCGCGAGGGTCCCGGACAGGACCATGACGACAGGCAGGACGAAAGCGAGAGTTCGGCCGATACGGCGCGCGGAGTGCATCACGCAGCGAGCGTAGCGGGCGGTGAGGGAACGACGACACCGTGTCACCCTTGCGGGCGATGGTTCGATCCCGCCTTTCGAATCCCGTGTTGACGCGGGGAAACGAAATGACCGTTGTGCCGGGGAAAACGGGCCCCGCCCGTCCAAACCTCCCGGCGCCCGCCGACACCCTGCCGACACGGCGGTGGCCCCGCACGGTCATCGTGCGGGGCCACCGTACAGCCGGTGCGCGAACGTCAGGCGGTGAGACGCTCACCCGTCGACGTCGCGAAGACGTGCAGCTCGTCCGGGCGCGGGACGACGTGCAGCTTCGTGCCCTTCTCCGGGACCGCACGGCCGCCGACGCGGACGACCAGGTCCTTGTGCTCGCCACCGACCTCGGCCGCACCGTAGACGAAGCCGTCGGCGCCGAGCTCCTCGACGACGTTCACGGAGACGGCCAGACCGGCCGGGGCCTCCGCGGAGTCCTTCGAGAGGGCCTTCGCCGCCGCGCCACCGTGCTCGACGATGTCGAAGTGCTCCGGGCGGATACCGACCGTGACGGTCTTGTCGCCACGGCTCGCGGCGGCGCTCAGCGCCTCGCGGGAGACCGGGACGACGCTGTTGCCGAACTTCACGCCACCGTCGGTGATCGGGACCTCGACCAGGTTCATCGCCGGGGAGCCGATGAAGCCGGCCACGAAGAGGTTCGCCGGCTTGTCGTACATGTTGCGCGGCGAGTCGACCTGCTGGAGCAGACCGTCCTTGAGGACCGCGACGCGGTCACCCATCGTCAGGGCCTCGACCTGGTCGTGCGTCACGTACACGGTCGTGATGCCCAGACGGCGCTGGAGCGACGCGATCTGCGTACGGGTCGACACACGGAGCTTGGCGTCGAGGTTCGACAGCGGCTCGTCCATGAGGAACACCTGCGGCTCACGCACGATGGCGCGGCCCATCGCCACACGCTGACGCTGACCACCGGAGAGCGCCTTCGGCTTGCGGTCCAGGTAGTCGGTGAGGTCCAGCATCTTGGCGGCCTCTTCGACCTTCGCCCGGATGTCGGTCTTGTTGACACCGGCGATCTTGAGCGCGAAGCCCATGTTGTCCGCGACCGTCATGTGCGGGTACAGCGCGTAGTTCTGGAACACCATCGCGATGTCCCGGTCCTTCGGCGGCAGGTGCGTGACGTCGCGGTCACCGATGCGGATCGCGCCGCCGTTGACGTCCTCGAGACCCGCGAGCATGCGCAGGGAGGTCGACTTACCACAACCGGAAGGACCGACGAGGACGAGGAACTCGCCGTCCGCGATGTCGATCTCGAGCTGGTCGACCGCCGGCTTCGTGGAGCCGGGGTAGACGCGGGACGCCTTGTCGAACGTGACACTGGCCATGCTGACGCTTCTCCTTCACCGGCAGGAACGTGCCGGACGGTCCGTTGTAAGGGAGTGGCCTCACCCACTCGGGTGAACCATCAGTGACGCTACCTGGCGTTTTGGGATCTGTCAGTAGTTCCCAGGGGAGGAATATCTCGCAATCGGGAGGGTGGTGGGCGACCGAAGAGCGTGGGGCGGCCGCGGGCAGAGCAACGCACTTTTGACCGGGCGCGCAGCGTCAGAGCCATTGGTTTTTGACTCATGCAGCTGTGCGCACTTCCTGCTTCGTCACCCTTGCCGCCCGGACGCACCCTTGAAGGGCACCCCCGACCGGTCTTACACGGGCTCCACAGGCTTACGGCCGACGGCCCGTCGGTCCGTACCGCAATTCTGCCCTTCCTCATGCGGCCAGCAGGACGTCCTCCAGCTCCGACGCCTTGATCACTGGCGGAGGCGTCCGCTCTGGCGGAAGCGCGGAGGCCACCAGCCAGTACAGCCGCATCCCCTCCTCCCGGAGATTCCGCGCCGCGTTCACATCCCGGTCATGCACCGCACCGCACTCCGCGCACGCCCACTCCCGCACCGACACATCGAGCGACGGCCTCTTGGCATGGCAGTCGGAACACCGACGCGTCGACGGGAAGAAGCGGTCCACGACCACCAGCGTCCGTCCGTACCAGGCGCACTTGTAACGCAGCTGCCGAAGCAACTCACCCCACCCGGCGTCAAGGATCGACCGAGTGAGCCGGGCCTTGCGCCCACGCCCCTTTCCGACCGCCGTGCGCAGGAGATTCATGATGGCCAGGTCTTCCACCACGAGCACTTGGTTCTCGCGCACGAGGCGGGTCGTCAACTGGTCCAGCATGTCCCTGCGCACATCGCCGATCAGCGCGTACAACCGGGCGATCCGTTCCCGGGCCTTCTCCCGGTTGCGTGACCCTTGTCTTTTGCGATGCAGCCCCCGCTGAAGCCGGGCCAGCTCCCTGTCGTACTTCTTCAACAGCCGCGGATGATCCACCTTCGTACCGTCATCGAGCGTCACCAACGCGGCCAACCCCAGATCGATCCCCACCGCCTTCGGCGCCCGCTCACCCGGCACGAAGACCGCGGGCAGCGGATCGATCCGTTCCTCGACCAGCACCGCCACGAAGAACCGCCCCGCCCGGTCCCGCGTCACCGACAGCTTCACGGGCACCACCCCGGCAGGCAGCGGCCGCGACCACCGCACATCCAACGGCACCGTCTGCTTCGCCAACGTCAGCGACCCCGTGCCCGGCCGCTCCGGATCTTCCACCCAACGAAAACCGGTCCGCACATACGTCGCCGAGTCCCGCGACCGGCCCTTCTTCTTCCGCTGCGGATATTTCGCCGACTGCTTGAAGGACCGAGTGAACGCCCCGTCCAGATGCCGCAACGACTGCTGAAGCACCGTCGAGGACACCTCACCCAGCCACGACGTCTCCGCCGCCCGACGCCAACCCGTCAACGCCCGGCACGTCTCGGCGAACCCCACCGACACCCGATGCCGCTCCCAGGCACCCACCCGGAGCGCCAGTCCTTCGTTGTAGACCCAGCGACACGCCCCGAAGGTCTTGCTCAACTGCTCGGCCTGCGAAGCGGTCGGGTAGAAGCGGTACCGGTACACACGCTGCTGCGTACCAGAAGCCTTCGTCCGGCTCTTCATGGCGGTCGACGCGCGGCCGTGATGCTTCTTGCGGTCGGCGATACCCAGAGCCTCCCGCTTGATGCGTTTGGCCTCCTCACCGGTCACCCGAACCGGCACGCCCGCGCTGTCCGCCGTATCCGCCATGCTGCGCCGCCCCCCGACTGTCCGATATCCGGATGGGTACGTCAGTGTTCTTAACGCACGGGTGCTCGGGTGGTTACGGAGGTGCCGGGACTTCGTGGATCGGTCGCTGGGTGCTGTGTAGAGTGGGGGCTCGCGCGCGCGGTTGTTTTGGTGTGCGCGTTGCCGCCTTAGCTCAGTTGGCAGAGCAGGACCTTTGTAACGTTCAGGTCGTCGGTTCGATTCCGACAGGCGGCTCAAAACCCCAGGTCAGCGCGTTGCTGACCTGGGATTTTTTGTGCCCGGGCCGGCTCACCCCCGTCCCGACAGCTTGTTCGCGAGCTTCGCGATCGGGTCGGTGTCCGGGCGGGAGGTGGCGGCTTCGCGGCGGTCGGCGGTGCGGTAGGCGGCGTAGAGGGTGTGGACGCCGAGCCAGCGGAGGGGTTCGGGTTCCCAGCGGCGGACGTGATGGTTGACCCAGGGGAGGGTGGTGAGGTCGGTGGCGCCGGCCTGGCCGGAGTCCTGCTGGATGAGGTCGCGCAGGGTGCGGGCGGCGAGGTTGGCGGTGGCGACGCCGGAGCCGACGTAGCCGCCGGCCCAGCCGAGGCCGGTGGAGCGGTCGAGGGTGACGGTGGCGCACCAGTCGCGGGGGACGCCGAGGACGCCGGACCAGGCGTGGTCGACGGCGGCGCCGGCGGCGGCGGGGAAGAGGCGGACGAGGAGGTCGTGGAGGGAGTCGACCGTGGCGGGGTGGGTGCGGCCGTCGTTGTCGGTGGCGGAGCCGTAGCGGTAGGGCCGGCCGCGGCCGCCGAGGGCGATGCGGTTGTCGGCGGTGCGCTGGGCGTACATGTAGGCGTGGGCCATGTCGCCGAGGGTTTCGCGGTTGTCCCAGCCGAGGGCGTCCCAGGTGGAGTCGGGGAGCGGTTCGGTGACGATCATGGAGGAGTTCATGGGGAGCCAGGTGCGCTTCTGGCCCTTGAGGTCGGCGGTGAAGCCTTCGGTGCAGCGCAGGACGTAGGGGGCGCGGACCGTGCCGTAGGGGGTGACGGCGTGCTTGGGGCGGATCTCGGTGACCGGGGTGTTCTCGTGGATGGTGACGCCGAGGGCTTCTACGGCGGCGGCGAGTCCGGTGACGAGTTTGACCGGGTGGATGCGGGCGCCGTGGGGGGTCCAGGTGGAGCCGACGGCTCCGTGGACGCGGACGCGTTCGGCGGTTTCGCGGGCGCCGTGCAGGGTGCGGTCGGTCTCGCCGAAGGCGATCTCGACGGAGTGGAAGTCCTTGAGGCGGGCGAGCTGGGCGGGGGTGTAGGCGACTTCGAGGACGCCGCCGTGGTGGATGTCGGCGTCGATGTTCTCGGCGGCGGCGGTGGTGATGACCTCGGTGACGGTGTCGTTCATGGCCTGCTGGAGGCGGACGGCGGCGTCGTGGCCGTGGAGGCGGGCGTAGCGGTCGCGTCCGGCGATGCCGTTGTAGAGCCAGCCGCCGTTGCGTCCGGAGGCGCCGTATCCGCAGAAGGAGGCTTCCAGGACGGTGATGTTGAGGAAGGGGGCGGCCTTCTTGAGGTAGTACGCCGTCCAGAGTCCAGTGTATCCGCCGCCGACGACGCAGACGTCGGCGTTGCTGTCACCGGGCAGGGGTTCGCGGGGGTCGGGGATGCCGTGGTCCGCGTACCAGAAGGATATGCCGCCGTTGACGGTGCTCATGTTGCCCCTGCTTGTCCGTGTCCGTGTCCGGGTGTGGGGACGGCCGGGTCGCCGGTGTCCGTGTCCGGTGTGGCTGTGGAGTGGGTGGTGCTGCGAGGGGAATTTACTGGGCTGGGGTGGGTTTCGTCTCGGGGTGGGCGCGGGTGAGGGGGTAGCAGGCGAGGCCGATGAGGACGGCGGTGAGGTGGCCGATGTCGGTGAAGGTGGGGCTGGTGGCGAGGGGGATGCCGTAGATGACGAGGACGGTGAAGAGGTAGAGGGGTCGCCAGGGGCGGGCGATGTAGTAGGTGAGGACGGCGACGACTCCGGCGAGGGCGTAACTGGCGCCGATGTCGAGGGTGTTGGCGGCCGAGGGCGGGGCGTGGCCGTGGCGGATGGCCCAGGCGAGGACGCCTTCGCTGACGAGGGTGGCGAGGACGTGGGCGCTCGCGGCGACGGCGAGCCAGCGCGGGGTGCCGAGGCGGCGTTCAGCGGGGGCGTGGAAGAGGGTGTAGAGGACGGCGTAGGGGAGCCACTGTCCGCCGTCGATCCAGAAGGCGCTGCTGATGAGGACGCGGACGGGGTTGCGGGTGAGTTCGTGGATGTTGGTGGAGCGCTGGCGGAGGAAGTCCTCCTCGAAGTCGGGTGACATCTGGTGGACGATGACGGTGGTGACGAAGAGGGCGGCGAGCCAGAGGTAGGTGCCGGGGGCGCTGCGGATCCAGGAGCCCGCGCCGCGGATCCACGTGGCGGGTGCGGTGCGGGGCCGTGTGGGTGGGGCGGGGCGGCTCGGGAGCATAGCCGATTGACGCACGCCCCTAGGATCCGGGACGTGATTGACATTCCGGATGAGCTGATCGCCACTCAGGTTCGGTACAACGGGGCCGCCGGGCGCGCGTTCGTGGCGGGGCTGCCCGCGCTGGTGGAGGGCTTTCTGGGGCGCTGGGGGCTGCGCCCGGACGGGCCGGTGGCATGGGGGGTCTGTGCGCTGGTGGTGCCGGTGGTGCGGGTGGGGGATGGGCGCCGGGCGGTGTTGAAGTGCCAGTTGGTGGATGAGGAGACGGCGGGGGAGCCGGTCGCGCTGCGGTTGTGGGGCACAGCGGGCGCGGCGGGTGGTGCGGCGCGTGCGGTGCGGTTGCTGGAGTGGGACGCGGCGACGGGGACGATGCTGCTGGAGCGGTTGGACGCGCGGCGGCCGTTGTCGGGGGTGGCGGAGGCCCGGGAGGCGGTGCGGGTGGTCGCGGGGCTGCTGGCGGGGCTGACGGCCGTACGGGTTCCGGAGGGGGCGGGGCTGCGGGGGCTGGGGGCGGCGGTGGTCCGGATGCTGGAGGTGGCGCCGGAGGTGGTGCGTGCGCTGGCCGACGAGGGGGAGCGGCGGTTGGTGGCGGACTGCGCGGCGGCGGTGCGGGAGGTGGCGGGGGAGCCGGGGGACCGGTTGCTGCACTGGGATCTGCACTTCGGGAACGTGCTGGCCGCGGAGGGTGGCGGCGGTGACGGGGGGCCGTGGGTGGCCATCGATCCGAAGCCCTTGGTCGGGGATCCGGGGTTCGATCTGTTTCCGGCGCTGACGGACCGGTTCGATGCCGGGGACGTGGGGTGGCGGTTCGATGTGCTGACGGGGGCGCTGGGGCTGGACCGGGAGCGGGCGCGGGCCTGGACGCTGGCGCGGGTGCTGCAGAACGCCTGCTGGGAGCGGGCGGAGGGCGGGCGGCGACTGGTCCCGGCCCACGCGGAGGTGGCGCGGCGGTTGCTGGGCGGGGGACGGCGGGCGTAGCCGGTGGCGGTGGACGGCTGCGGGGGCTGCGGGCGCGGCCGGTGGCGGTGGATGGCTGCGGGGTACGGAGTGGGGGCATCGTCGCTGGTGGGCGCGGTGGCGTGCCTTACGCTGCCCTCATGATTCGTACCGCTACCCCTGCCGATGTGCCGGTCATCCACGCCCTGGTCCGTGAACTCGCCGAGTACGAGAAGGCGTTGCACGAGGTCAAGGCCACCGAGGAGCAGTTGCGCGAGGCGCTGTTCGGTGAGCGGCCGGCCGCTTTCGCGCACGTCGCCGTGTCCGACGAGGCCGACGGGGACGGCGAGGGCGAGGTGGTCGGGTTCGCCCTGTGGTTCCTGAACTTCTCGACGTGGAACGGGGTGCACGGGATCTATCTGGAGGACCTGTACGTGCGCCCCGAGCGGCGCGGTGGCGGCCACGGGAAGGCGCTGCTGACGGAGCTGGCGCGGATCTGCGTGGAGCGGGGGTACGGCCGGCTGGAGTGGTCGGTGCTGAACTGGAACGCTCCGTCGATCGCGTTCTACGAGTCGCTGGGTGCGCGTCCGCAGGACGAGTGGACGGTGTACCGGCTGACGGGTGGGGCGCTGGAGGGTCTGGGGGCCTGAGGGACTGGCGGGTGGCCGGGGAGCTGACGGGTCTCGGGCGTCGGCGGGCCCCGGTGAGCCGGGCTCCGGGTGCCGGATGGGGGGCGTTGTCAGTGGGGTGCGTCACGATGGGGTCATGGTGCGCAGCAGTGGTGGTTCGGGCAGGTCCGGCCGGGGGGCCGGGAGCGGTGTCGTGGGGGCGCGGCGTCCGGAGGTGAGGCTGCCGCCGCTGGTGGCGTGGGACGGGGGCGGGCTGGAGCCGGACGGGGACTACGACGGGGTGCGGTTCGAGGCGGCGGATCTGGCGGACGAGTCGGGGCCGGGGTCCCGGTTCATGGACTGTGCGCTGGAGGGCTGTTCCCTGGACCGTACGGAGCTGGGCAGGGCGCGGTTCATGGACACGGTCCTCACGGGGGTCCGGGGGGTGGGCACCGATCTCTCGGGGGCGTCGCTGCGCGATGTGGAGGTGGTCGACGCGCGGCTGGGCGGGACCCAGTTGCACGGGGCGGTGCTGGAGCGGGTGCTGTTCCGGGGCGGGAAGATCGATTACCTGAATCTGCGGAAGGCCCGGCTCAAGGACGTGGTCTTCGAGGGCTGTGTGCTGGCGGAGCCGGATTTCGGGGACGCGGGGCTGACCCGGGTGGAGTTCCGGGACTGTGTGCTGCGCCGGGCGGATTTCAGTGCGGTGCGGATGGAGCACGTGGACCTGCGGACGGTGGCCGAGCTGGACATCGCGCGGGGGGTGGACCGGCTGGCGGGGGCGGTGATCAGTTCGCTTCAGCTGATGGAGCTGGCTCCGGCGTTCGCGGCGCAGATCGGGGTGCGGGTGGAGGACTGACTCCGGGGCGGGGGGCCGGGGGGCCGGGGGTGGTGGGTCAGACGCGGGGGAAGCGGGCCTGGAGGTCCCAGACGACGGGGTTGTCGGCCAGGCCCTCGTGCAGGTCGGCGAGGTCGGCGATGAGGTCGTGCAGGAAGTCGCGGGCCTCGCGGCGCAGCAGGGAGTGGCCGAAGGTGAGCGGGGGTTCCTCGGCGTCCATCCAGTCGGCCTCGATGTCGACCCAGCCGAAGCGGCGTTCGAAGAGCATGCGGTCGGTGGATTCGGTGAAGTCGAGTTCGGCGTACTGGCGGCGGTGGGAGCGGTTGCCGCGCGGGTCGCGGTCGAGCTGTTCGACGATGTCGCACAGGGCCCAGGCGAAGTCCAGGACGGGGACCCATCCCCAGGCTGTGGATACCTCGCGGTCCTCCTTGGTGTCCGCGAGGTAGACGTCCCCGGAGAACAGGTCGTGGCGCAGGGCGTGCACGTCCGCCCTGCGGTAGTCGGTCTGCGGGGGGTCGGGGAAGCGCCGGGAGAGGGAGTAGCCGATGTCGAGCACGGTCCGATGGTGTCATGCCGCCGGGGCGGGTCCGGCGGTGAGGGAGGGACCCCGGGGGCCGGGCCCGGGGGAGGTGGCTCAGGGGAGGAGGCGTTGTTCCTTGGCGACGGAGACGGCGCCGGCGCGGGTGTCGACGCCGAGCTTGTCGTAGATGCGGCCCAGGTGCGTCTTGACGGTGGCCTCGCTGATGAAGAGGGCGCGGGCGATGTCGCGGTTGCCGAGGCCGCGGGAGAGCTGGCCGAGGATGTCGCGTTCGCGGTCGGTGAGGGTGGGCAGGGGGGCGCGCATCCGGGCCATGACGCGGCTGGCGACGGGCGGGGAGAGCGTGGTGCGGCCCTGGGCGGCCGAGCGGATCGCGGCGAAGAGTTCCTCGGGCCGTTCGGCCTTCAGGAGGTAGCCGGTGGCGCCGGCCTCGATGGCGCGGGTGATGTCGGCGTCGGTGTCGTACGTGGTGAGGACGAGGACGTGGGCGTCGGCGGAGGCGGCGACGATGCGGCGGGTGGCTTCGACGCCGTCGATGCCGTCGCCGAGCTGGAGGTCCATGAGGACGACGTCGGGGGCGAGCCGGGCGGCCAGGGCGACGGCCTCCTCGCCGCTGCCGGCCTCCCCGGCGACCTCGATGTCGGGTTCGCTGCCGAGGAGGGCGAGGAGCCCGGCGCGTACGACGGCGTGGTCGTCGCAGAGCAGGATCCGGACGGGCGGGTGCGCGGCGGTCATGCGGGGTCCTGGGGGGTGAGGGGGCCGGTGGGGGCGTCGGGGAGGGGGACGGCGGCGGTGACGACGGTGCCTTCGCCGGGTGCGGACTCGATGGCCAGGGTGCCACCGAGCTGCTGGAGCCGGGCGCGCATCGCGGGAAGTCCGTGGCCGCGGACCCCGGTGGGGGCGCCGGCCGGGCCGGCGGGGGTGAAGCCGTGGCCGTTGTCCGCGATGTCGAGGACGGTGCGGTCGTCGAGGTGGGTGAGGGTCAGGGCGGCCTCGGTCGCGCCGGCGTGTTCGCGGACGTTGGCCAGGGCGCCCTGGGCGATCCGCAGCAGTGCGGACTGGGTGCGGTCGGGCAGCGGGGCGTGGGCGGTGCCCTCGACGTGGCAGCGGACGGTCAGCCGGCCCTGGGCCTGGGCGGTCTCGCGGGAGGCGAGGGCGTGGAGGGCCTGTTCGAGGCCGCCGCCCTCGGCGAGGTCGGCGGGGGCGAGGTCGTGGACGAAGCGGCGGGCCTCGGCGAGGTTGCGTTCGGCGATGCCGGTGGCGGTGCGGACGTGGCGGCGGGCGGTGGCCGGGTCGGCGTCCCAGGTGCGGTCGGCGGCCTGGAGCAGCATCTGCTGGCTGGACAGGCCCTGGGCCAGGGTGTCGTGGATCTCCATGGAGAGCCGCTGCCGTTCGGCGAGGGTGCCCTCGCGCCGTTCGGTGGCGGCGAGTTCGCGGCGGGTGCGGAGGAGGTCGTCGATGAGGTCGGCCTGGGTGGCGGCCTGGCGCTGCATATGGACGAAGACGGCGGTGGCGACGGCCGCGACGGCGGGCGGGGCGAGGATCAGATTGGGGTCGAAGCCGCTCGCGAGGCGCAGTTGCGCGGCGACGACGAAGAGCGTGAGCACGGTGACCAGGACGAGGGCGGCGCGCGGCGGGAGGATGCGCAGCCCGGTGTAGAAGAGCGGGACCGCGCACCAGGCGAAGCTCGGCGCGAGGACGACCAGGACCATCCACACGGCCACGAGCGCCCCCAGCCACACGAGGCGGCGCGGTGTCGGGCGGGAGCCGAGGACGGGGCCCAGTACGTACAGGGCGGCCAGCGCGACGGACAGTCCGATGATCCACGGAGTGCGGGTCTCGCCGGGGTGGCGGAGCAGGAAGCGGGTCAGCGAGGCGCCCAGCAGCAGGAAGAACGCGGCGTGCATGAGCCGGGCGAGGGCGCGGGTGCCGGGGTCGTCGGAGCGGCGGGGGTCGTCCGCGCGTCCCGCGCCGCCCGTGCGCCCGGAGCCTCCGGCGTGCGCGGCGCCGCCCGTGCGCCCCGAGCTGCCCCGCGTCACCGTGTGTCCCTGGACCGGGGCCTGTTGTGCCGCGTCACTCGTACCCCTTGCTTCCCGCCGCTCGTGCTGTTCGGACCGCCGTGCCGTGCCGTACGGGCCGCTTGTCCCTGTGGTGCCGTACGGACCTGCCGTACCGCCGGGCCGTACGGACCCGCCGTACCGCCGGGCCGTACGGACCCGCCGTACCGCCGGTACCGCGCTGACCCGAGCCGATCCGCACTGACCCGCTCCGACCCGCGTTGACCTGCGTGGACATTCCATCGTCACCCCGGCGGGCGACGGGCGCATCAACCGATCGGCCGATGGTGAGGTCGGCCGTCCCGCGCGCGGTGTCGAGCCGGTACGACGACGGGCGGGGGCGGGGGGCGACCGGAGGATTGATGTCAGAACGCAGGAACCACCCGGCGCCACTCCCGAGGAGCACCCCATGAAGAAGATGACCATGCGCACCCGTGTCCTGACCGGTGCCGTCGCCGCCGCCGCGCTCGGAGCCGGCACCTTCGGCGCGATGTCCGCGAACGCCTCCGCCCCGGCCGCCGCGCCCGCCACCACCGTCAAGGCGGACACCGCGAACCGGAACCTCCAGCAGACCACGCACCTGACGCTGGACGCCGCGACCAAGGCCGCGAAGGCGTCCCTGGAGGCCGCGAAGAAGGAGAACCAGCGCGTGGCCGTCTCGGTCGTCGACCGCAACGGCAACACCATCCTGACGCTGCGCGGCGACGGCGCGGGCCCGCAGGCGTACGAGTCGGCCGTCAAGAAGGCGTACACCGCCGTGTCCTGGAACGCCCCGACGTCCGAGCTGGCCAAGCGGCTCGCCCAGGCCCCGACGCTGAAGGACATCCCTGGCACGCTGTTCCTCGCGGGCGGCGCCCCGGTGCAGGTCAAGGGTGCCCCAGTGGCGGGCATCGGCGTGGCCGGCGCCCCGAGCGGCGACCTCGACGAGAAGTTCGCCCAGGCCGGCGTCGCCGCCCTCGCGAAGTAACCGCACCGACCCACGGGAGACCGGCATGAACGCCCTCGACCAGCAGTTGCTCGACGCCGCACGCACCGGCGACACCGATGCCGTGCGGGCCGCGGTCGAGGGCGGTGCCAGGGTGGACGTCCGCGATCAGGAGTTGCGCACCCCGCTGCTCCTGGCCGTTCACGGCGATCATGTCGAGACCGCCCGGGTGCTGGTGGCGGCGGGCGCGGACCCCGACGCGCAGGACGCCCGCGAGGAGAGCCCGTGGCTGGCGACCGGGGTCACCGGCAGCGTCGCGATGATGCGCGTGCTGCTGCCGGCCGGTCCCGATCTGGGCCTGCGCAACCGGTTCGGCGGGATCGCGTTGATCCCGGCGAGTGAACGCGGCCACGTCGCGTACGTACGGGAACTGCTCCGGGCCACGGACATCGACGTCGACCACGTCAACCGGCTGGGCTGGACCGCCCTGCTGGAGGCGGTCATCCTCGGCGACGGCGGCCGGGCGCACCAGGAGATCGTCGAACTGCTGCTGACGGCCGGGGCGACGCCGGGACTGCCGGACGGCGACGGGGTCACGGCGCTGGCCCACGCCGAGCGCCGGGGCTTCACCGAGATCGCCGCGCTGCTGCGGGCCGCCACGGGCGGCGAGACCCCCGGAAGCGGTGACCCCCGGTGACCGGCCGCCGCTCGGGGCCGCCGCGCGCCGCGCCCGAGCCGGGGCATGGGGTGGAAGACTCGCCCGCTCGGCGACGCCCGGCCCGCCCGCTCGCCGCGCTCGCCGCGCTCGCCGCCACCGCCGTGCTGGCCGGATGCGCCGCCGAGTCGACCGGTACGCCGGATCGGCCGGCCGCGCCGAGCCGGTCGGAGCGGACGGCGGCGGCCGCCCCGTCGGTGACGCCGTCGCGGGGAGAGACCCCCGGGGGCACGCTGCTGGTGGCCGACTTCGGCGGCGACACGGTGACCTTCGTCGATCCGGAGCGCGGTGCGTTCGACCGGGTCGAGGTCGGGACCGCCCCGTACGGTCTGGTCGTCGGCAAGGACGGCCGGGCCTGGGTGGCGACGGCCGAGGGCGTCGCGGTCGTCGACACGAGCACGCGGACCCGGCAGGCGCTGATCCCGTACGAGACGGAGACCGGGCCCGTCACCGGCGGGGAGTACCGGGGCGGCGGCATGGGCATCGCCCTGGCCCCGGACGGCAGGCACGTCTACGTGGGCGTGAACGTCCCCGACGCCCACGGGGTGCTGGAGGTCGTCGACACGGCGACGCGCGAGGTCACCGGTACGGCGGACGTGGGCCGGCGCCCGTTCGACGTGGACGTCTCGCCCGACGGCGCCGAGGTGTACGCCACCGGTCACGACTCGTTCGACGTCACGTCCGTGCGGGCGGACACCCTGCGCACCCGGCGCATGGAGGTCGCGCCGTACGGCACCGAGGGCGGGCTCGGTTCGTGGCTCAAGCCGCACTACGCGGTGGTCCGCCCGTCGGACGGGAAGCTGCTGCTGCCGTTCGAGGGCGAGCGGCTGGCCGTTCTCGATCCGCGTACCGGCCGGGTGGACATCGAGCCGATGACGGCCGACACCCATCAGCACGGGGCGGCCCTGGCCCCCGACGGCACGCTGCTCGTGGTCGGTACGGGGCCGATCGCCTCCGACGACGAGGAGCCCTCGCTGACGGTCCGCTCGCCGGACGGCTCCGAGCGGGTCGTGCCCCTGGAGGGGCCGCACGAGGACGTCGCCGTGTCGCGGGACGGCCGTACCGCGTACGTCACCGGCGGGTTCACCCGTGACGGCTACTGGAACGGGATCACCCTCGTGGACCTGGCCGGGGAGAAGCCCCCGGTACGGCTGGCGGCGGGCGAACGGCCGCTGGGCATCGCGGTTCTCTGAGCGGTTCTCCGGGCGGTTCTCCGGACGGTCCGCTGATGTCGTGTTCCGATGTGGTGTTCCGACGTTGTCCCCCGCGCGGTCTCCTGGGTGGTCTCCCGGGCGGCGGAACGTGACATTCCAGGCATAGGATCCGTCGGATGGATCATCGAAACCCGGGACGTGCCGTCGTATCGCGACCGGTACGGGCCGGGGCCGCCGCGCTGCTGCTCGTCCTCGCCGTGCCCGCCTGTTCGGGCGGCACCGGCGGGGTGGAGGGGAAACCGGGCGCGTCCGGGGTGCGCGATCCGCTCTTCCCGAAGCTCGGCAACGGCGGCTACGACGTCACGCACTACGCGCTGACGCTCGACGTCGACCCGGACGAGGGGACCTTGCGCGGCACGGCCGAGATCACCGCCCGCGCCACCCAGGACCTCAGCTCCTTCAACCTCGACCTCGCCGGGCTCACCGTGGACTCCGCGACCGTGGAGGGCCGCCCGGCGGCCGTCAACCGGGCGGGGAACGAGTTGACGCTGCGTACGGACGCCAAGGTGGAGGACCGGCTGCGCAAGGGCGAGACCTTCCGCACGGTGGTCCGCTACTCCGGCTCCCCGAAGACCCTCACCGACGCGGACGATTCCGAGGAGGGGTGGCTGGAGACGGACGACGGGTCGGTGGCGCTCGGTGAGCCGGCCGGGTCGATGACGTGGTTCCCCGGCAACAACCATCCCAGCGACAAGGCCGCGTACGACCTCACGGTCACCGTCCCCAAGGGGCTGACGGCGGTCTCCAACGGGGTGCTCGCCGGGCCGCCGGTGACGGAGGGGGACCGCACCACCTTCCACTGGCACACCGCCGAGCCGATGGCGAGCTATCTGGCGACGCTGGCCGTGGGCCGTTTCCGGCTGAAGACCTTCACCATGGCGGGCGGCACGACGGTCACCACCGCCGTCGATCCGGAGGTGGCGAAGGCGAGTGCGCGGACCGTGGCGCGGGTGCCCGAGGTGGTGGAGTGGGAGGCCGCGCACTTCGGCCCGTACCCGTTCTCCGCCACGGGCGCGATCGTCGAGCGCGAGGACGACGCGGGGTACGCGCTGGAGACGCAGAATCGTCCCTTCTTCCCCGGGCCGCCAAGCATCGGGCTCCTCGTGCACGAGATGGCGCACCAGTGGTTCGGGAACTCGGTGACGCCGAAGCGCTGGCGCGACATGTGGCTCAACGAGGGGCTGGCCACGTACGCGGAGTGGCTGTGGGAGGAGGAGAAGGCGGACACCCCGGCGCAGGAGTCGTTCGACGAGGCGTACGAGTCCGAGGCCAACTGGGCGTTCCCGCCGGCCGATCCGCCGGGGGCGGCGGAGATCTCGGCGGACCCGGTGTACGGGGGGGGCGCGATGGTGATCCACAAGATCCGGGAGGCGGTCGACGACGACGAGGAGTTCTTCGCGCTGCTGCGGGGCTGGGCGACGGCGCACCGGCACGGGAACGTCTCGACGGAGGACTTCACCGCGTACGTGGAGGAGGAGACCGGGCAGGATCTGTCGGAGCTGTGGGAGCGCTGGCTGTACGGCAGGAGCCGGCCCGCCGCGGACGGCTGACCGGCTCCCGGGTGGGGGGTGAGTACGGGGACGGGGCGTCAGCCGACGTTGACGGCGCTCCAGGCGGCGTCGACGGCGGCCAGTTCGGCGCTGTCGGCGCCGTAGAGGTCGGTGGCGGCCTTCTCGGTGGCGGTGCGGGCGTCCGCGTAGTCGGTGGTCGAGGTCATGTAGACGGAGAGGGCCTTGTACCAGATCTGGACGGCCTTGTCCCGGCCGATGCCGGTGACGGTGGAGCCGTCGGCGGTCGGGGAGTCGTAGTCCACGCCGTTGATGGTCTTCGCGCCGCTGCCCTCGGACAGCAGGTAGAAGAAGTGGTTGGCGACGCCGGAGGAGTAGTGGACGTCGAGGTCGCCGACGCCGCTGTCCCAGTAGTCGGCCGAGCCGCCGTCCTTGGAGGGCTCGTCCATGTAGCGCAGCGGGGAGCCGTCGCCGTTGATGTCGATCTTCTCGCCGATGAGGTAGTCACCGACGTCGGTGGTGTTGTCGGCGGCGAACTCCACGGAGGTGCCGAGGATGTCGCTGGTGGCCTCGTTGAGTCCGCCGGACTCGCCGCTGTACTCCAGGTTGGCGGTGGACGAGGTCAGGCCGTGGCTCATCTCGTGGCCGGCGACGTCGAGCGCGGTGAGGGCGCTCTTGTTGTCGGCTCCGTCGCCGTACGTCATGCAGAAGCAGCTGTCGTCCCAGAAGGCGTTGACGTACGCGTCGCCGTAGTGGACCCGGGAGTAGGCGGCCTTGCCGTCGCCCGCGATGCCGTCGCGGCCGAAGGCGGACTTGTAGAAGTCCCAGGTCTGGGCGGCGCCGTAGTGGGCGTCGACGGCGGCGGTCTGGCGGTCGTCGCCGGTGCCGTCGCCCCAGGTGTCGTCATCGTCCGTGACGAGGTCGCCGGTGCCGCTCTCGCCCTGGTTCAGGTCGTACGTCGTGTGGCCGCCGCGGTCGTTGTCGGTCAGCTCGAAGCCGGAACCTGAGCCGGAGGCGGTGGTGGAGAGGTCGACGGTGCCGCTGTACTGGCTGTTGCCGACGCCGGCGGTCTCGATCTCCTCGGTGCTGCGCAGGGTCGCGCCGGTGGTGGCGTCGGTGATGACGCGGACGCGGCTGGGGGTGCCGTCCTTCTTGACGCCGGTGCGGACGGACTCCAGGGCGAGGACGGGGGTGCCGTCGCCGGCCCAGATCACCGTGCGGGCCCCTGCGGCCGTCTTCACCGCGGGGGTGGTGGACGGCACGGATATCCGGGCGTCGGTGGCCTTGGTGACGCTCTTGAGGGTGCCGCCGGCGGTGGCGTGGGTGACCAGGTCGCCGCCGAGCACCGGCAGTCCGGCGTAGGTGCGCTCGTAGCGGGTGTGGACCGTTCCGTCGGCGTCCTTGATCACATCACGGGCGATCAGCTTCTCCTGCCCGCCCAGCCGCAGGGCCTCGGCGGTCGCGGGAGCGTCGCTCTGTGCCGCCTTGAGGGCGGTGGCGCGTGTGGCGGCACTCCGGAAGGCCGGGGCGGTGGGGGAGGAGGCGGAGGGGGAGCCGCCGGGCGTCTGCTGTCCTGCGCTGGCCGTGCCGCTCTGGAGTCCGACGACGGTCATCGCGGCGACGGCGGCCAGGGCCGCGGCGCGGCGGGTGTTCCTGTGGGGGGACATACGTGCTCCGTTGCTCGTTCCGTGGGGGGTTACGAGCCGAGAGCGTGCCACCGAATGACCAGTTTTGACGGTGTACCAACAATTGCCTCACAATTCTTTGACCAGTTCTTGTCCGACTGGAGGCGGTCTCTGTCCGCTATCCGGCGGGGTCCTGCCGGGGCGTCAGGGACCCGTGCCCCGTGCGCCGCCCGGCGCCTTCCAGAAGCTCCGTCACTGCCGCCAGCACCTTGAGCGGCACCGCGCGCAGGGCCGCCACGGGGAACGCGTAGTCGAGGGTGAGCCGCGTCGCCGTGGCACGGCCGACCGGCTCGGGCGGTCGGCCCGCACGGCACGTCGAAGCCCCCGGCCGCAGGACGTTCGGCCGGGGGCTTCGGGGAGTGCTGGGACGGGTGTCAGATGCTGACGCCGAAGTCCTGGGCGATGCCGCGGAGGCCGGAGGCGTAGCCCTGGCCGACGGCGCGGAACTTCCACTCGGCGCCGTTGCGGTAGAGCTCGCCGAAGACCATGGCGGTCTCGGTGGCGGCGTCCTCGCTCAGGTCGTAGCGGGCGATCTCGGCGCCGCCGGCCTGGTTCAGGATGCGGATGTACGCGTTGCGGACCTGGCCGAAGTTCTGGCTGCGGGTCTCGGCGTCGTAGATCGAGACCGGGAAGACGATCTTGTCGATGTCGGCCGGGAGGGCCGCCAGGTTGACGTTGATCTGCTCGTCGTCGCCCTCGCCCTCGCCCGTGACGTTGTCACCGGTGTGGACGATGGACTGGTCCGGCGTGGACTTGTTGTTGAAGAAGACGAAGTGGGCGTCGGAGAAGACCTTGCCCGCGGCGTTGACCGCGATCGCCGAGGCGTCGAGGTCGAAGTCCGTGCCGGTGGTGGTGCGGACGTCCCAGCCGAGGCCGACCGTGACGGCGGTGAGGCCGGGGGCCTCCTTGGTGAGGGAGACGTTGCCGCCCTTGGACAGGCTTACTGCCATGGGAAGTCCCTTTCATCTGTCGAGTCGGGCTTCGTGCCATCACGAAGCTACCGTCACACCTCCTAACGCAGGCAGGGGACCGCCAGGTTCCATCCGGCTTTACTTTCTTTACCGAACGAGGAAGTTACGCCGTACGGGCGAGGCGCCCGGCAGCGGGAAGCCGAGGGGAAACCGAGGCGGAGCCGAGCGGAAACCGGGGTGACGAACCCCCCGTCCGCCGGGGACCATGGGGGTATGTCCGGTCCCTATGTCATCCGCGGAGCGGTCTCCCTTCCGGAGGCCGAGCTCATGTGGCGTTTCTCGCGGTCCTCCGGGCCCGGCGGCCAACACGTCAACACCACGGACTCCCAGGTCGAACTGCGCTTCGACCTCGCGGCCACCGACGCGCTCCCCGAGGTGTGGAAGGAGCGCGCCCTGGAGCGCCTGGCCGGACGCCTGGTCGACGGTGTGGTCTCGGTCCGCGCCTCGGAGCACCGCTCCCAGTGGCGCAACCGCGAGACGGCCGCCGTACGGCTGGCCGCCCTGCTGGCGGAGGCCACCGCGCCGCCGCCCCGGCCCCGGCTGAAGAAGAAGATCCCGCGCGGGATCAATGAGCGCCGGCTGCGGGAGAAGAAGCAGCGCGCCGAGACCAAGCGTGGCCGCTCGGGACGGGACTGGTAGCGCCGGTTCCGTCCCCGGAAGGCTCTCGGCCCAGCTGCCATACCGGCCCCGGAAAGCTCTCGGCCCAGTGCCAATACCGGCCTGGGAAGGCTCTCGGACCAGCTGCCGATACCGTCCCGGGAAGGCTCTCAGCCCAGCTGCCGGTACCGGCCCCGGAAGTACGTCAGCGGGCCGCCGTCGCCGGTGGGCAGGTGCGCGCCCAGGACGCGGCCGATGACGAGGGTGTGGTCGCCGGCCGTCACGCGCTGCTCGGTGCGGCACTCCAGGGTGGCGAGCGCGCCTCCGACCAGCGGGGCGCCGCTGACCTCTCCGCGTACGTAGGGGATGTCCTCGAAGAGGAGACGGTCGCTGATGCGGCCCTTCATGGCGAAGCGGCCCGCGATGTGGCGCTGGCTCTCCGCCAGGACGGAGACGGCCCAGAGGGGCTGCTCGGCGAGCAGGTCGTCCATCCGGGAGCCGTCGCGGAGGCTGACCATGACCAGCGGCGGGTCCAGCGACACGGACATGAAGGCGGTCGCGGTCATGCCGACGTCCTCGCCCCTGCCGTGCTCGTCGAGCGGCGGCTCCTGGGCGGTGATCAGGACCACTCCGGCCGCCAGCCGGGCGAGGGCGCCGCGGAACTCGTCATTGCTCACCCCCTCAGCATGGGGGACGGACTCGGTACGCGGGGCGGGGGGCTTCGTCTGCAACACATCCGGAACGCTAACCGCGTACGGTGGGCCCCCACATCGGGCCAAGGGACCAGACAGGTCCTAGGGCGTGTCCGAAAAGTCATGGGAGCCAGAGCTGGAGGCAGGCGAGGGTGACCATGGCTTGGTAGTGGGCGGCTCGTTTGTCGTAGCGGGTG
>NZ_JBSFHN010000021.1:62813-165667 GCF_053597115.1 Streptomyces sp. NPDC001515 | reverse complement strand
CTGGGAGCGGCGAGACGACATCCACGAAGCCTTCCTCGGCCTCGCCACCTGCCTCATCACACACCGGCACGTGAAACGCCTTTGTTAGGACCTCTAAGAGCGTTAAGCGATTAACGCGACCGTGCAAGGGGAGTTGAACGACCGTGGGCACCAGTGAGCCGAACACTGCGCTAGAGCGTCTGTTCCGTGAGACCGGCTGGACGCTGCGCCAGTGCGCACAAGCGATCAACCGGGTTGGTACCGAACGGGAAACCCCCAAGCAGTACCGCGCACCGTCCGTTCACCAATGGATGAGCGGAAGCGTCCCGCGCGAGGATGCCCGGTCGCTGATCTTGGAAGCGTTCGCCCGGAAGTTGGGGCGGCCCGTCACTCATGCTGAAGCCGGCTTCCCAGTCCCGGAGAGCAGAACGGAGGCGGCACCCTCCAGCACGGTTGACGGGATCATTGATCTTGGAAGGCTGGACATGGACCCTTCCCGCCGTAGCGTGCTAAGCGCAGCGCTGTTCTCTGTCGCGTTGACCGTTCCGGAGTGGCCGGACGTAGTGGGGCGGATGGAAGCTGCCCAGAGAGGTATGCGTACTCGTATCGGCATGTCCGACGTTCAGACGGTGGCTGCGATGACGGAACAGCTTTCGTCCATGGACGATCAGTTCGGGGGGCGCACTGCTCGCCCATTGGCCGCAACGTTCCTTGTGAACACGGTCGCTCCGTTCCTACGGACGCCCGGCCCCGAAGACGTGCGGAAGGCCATGATGTCCGCGGCATCTGACCTCTGTTACCTCACGGGGTACATGGCCGTAGATGAGGGGCTGCACGGACTCGCGCAGCGCTACTACCTCCAAGCGCTACAGCTTGCGGGAGCGTCGGAAGATCATCTGACCTTCTGCACGACGCTGCGCGGCATGAGCGTCCAAGCCGTTGACCTAGGTCAAGGCCCCATCGCAATGCGACTTGCCGACGCTGCGGCGGCATCCTCGCCACAAGCTGGACCGCGAATGCGCGCCTTCCTCGCCGGGCAGCAAGCACATGCCGCCGCACAGATCGGCGATCGGCGGTCTGCGCGCATGTACTTGCAGGAGGCCGAAATAGCGATGGACAAGGCGGAATCGCGAGGCAAGGTGTTCGGTTCGTATGACCCTGCCGCGCTCAACTACCACACCGGGCAGGTGCGCTTCGAGCTGGGCGACGTGCATGGCGCGGTTGCCGCCTTGGAGGAATCGGACCGACTCCGATACAGCATCTATCGGCGGACGCGTGTCAAGGAACGCGCGATCCTCGCCGAGCGTCAATTGGCCGTTGGTCATCTTGAAGCGGCTTGCCATACGTGGGGGCTCGCACTAGACGACTATCCACTTGTCAATTCGGGCCGAATCGACAAGCGCATGTCGGACATGTTCAACCTGATCAGCCCGCACGTACGGAATCACGCCGCGCATGCGTTGTACGAACGCGCTCGGACCGTCGTGCGCCCCGACCTGATCCCGGCCTAGCAAGGCCCCCGCCCTCCCCGTCGGAGTGGCGGGGGCTCAGCCCGTACTACGCGGCGAGTCCGTACCGGCGGAACGCTGCGACCGCGAGCAGCGGGGACCGCCCGAGTTCGGGCGTGCGGTCCACCAGGTAGACGCCCCACGCTCCGCGTCGTCCGGGATCTTGCACATGCTCAGCCATACGCCCCGCAGGCGTAGCGTCCGCTACCGGTGGGAGAACCAGGAGGCGGCCGGCAGCAGTTTCGCGTCGTAGCCGAACAGGGCCTGGTTCTCCCAGGCGTTGCCCGACGCGGGGTCGGCCGGGTCCCAGCCGCTGCCGGCGACGGCGGTCCAGGCCGGCTCCCAGTAGACCGCGCCCAGTCCCCGGCCGCCGGGCACGGCCTCGACGACGTTCAGGACGTCGCGGAGGTTGGCGGCCTGCCCGGCCGGGGTGGCGGGATAGCCGCTGACCAGCTGGCCGGCGGTGGCGATGTTGTTCTCCAGCCCGTCGGCGTCGGCGAGGGTGTGGGCGTAGGCGGTCTCGGCGACCAGCACCGGCTTCCCGTAGCGGGCGGCGGCGTCGTCCAGGTTGGTCTGGAGGTCGGAGAGCGGCCCGTGCCAGTAGCCGTAGTACGAGAGCGCGACGACGTCGAAGGGCACCCCGTACGCGACGGCGTTGTCGAACCACCAGCGGGTGCCCGCGTTGTCGCCGCCCTTGGCGAGGTGCAGGGCCACCTTCGTACCCGAGGAGACGGCCTTGGCCGCGTTCGCGCCGGAGGTGAGCAGTCCGGCGAGCTGGGACCAGTGGTCGGTGGAGCCCTCGGGCCAGAGCATCCCGGCATTGATCTCGTTGCCGATCTGGACCATGTCGGCGGTGGTGCCCTGCGCCTTGAGGGCGTTCAGCACGTCGTACGTGTGGGTGTAGACGTCGGTGCGCAGCTGCGCGTAGCCGTGTCCGGCCCAGGCGGCGGGCTTGGTCTGCTTGCCGGGGTCGGCCCAGCTGTCGGAGTAGTGGAAGTCGACGAGGACCTTCATGCCGAGGGCCTTGGCGCGCTTGGCCATGGCCAGGACGTGGGCCTTGTCGTTGTAGCCGTCGGCCGGGTTCACCCACACCTTGAGGCGGACGTAGTTCATCCCGGCGGAGCGCAGCAGGCCCATCGCGTCGCCGGCGGTGCCGCTCGCGGAGCGGTAGGCGGCGCCGTGGGCCTCGTTCTTCGGGAGGGTGGAGAGGTCGCCTCCCTTGACGGTGAGGCCGGTGGAGCCGGGGGCGAAGGCGATGTCGTCGAAGTTGGCCCACTCCCCCGCGTGGGCGTCGGAGTTGAGGCTGAGGGTGCAGGCACCTCCGGTCACCTTCACGGAGGTGGTGAGGCGGATCCAGGCGCCGTTGGGGGTGGGCGGCAGATCGGTGCGCTGTTCGGCGCCGCCGCAGTTGCGCAGGGCGAGGTAGGCGGCGTTCTGGCCGCCGCTGGACCGCACCCAGGCGCTCAGGGTGTACGTGCCGTCGGTGAGGCCGGTGAGGTACTGGTACGTCTCCACCTTGTAGGCGGAGGCGGACCAGTGGCTGAGCCGGGTGCTGCCTCCGTGGCCGCCTGCCTCGGTGAAGGAGGCGGCGTTCTGCCCGGTGGCGGAGTACGTCGACCAGCCGGTGCTGCCGGACTCGAAGCCGGTGTTGACGGGGGTGGGGGTGGCCGCGTGGGCGGGGAGGGCCGGGAGTGCGGCCAGCAGGAGGCCGGAGAGCGAGGCCGCCAGCACCCCCGCTCTCCTTCTGCCGTGCGTCGTTCCGTACATCGTCGATGTCCCTTCGACTGTTGCGCGGGGGATGCGGGGGTGGTGCGGGTGGTGCGTCCTCAGCCGTGGAGGCGGACCACGCGGACGCCGCCCGCCGGGACGGCGAGGCGTCCGGTGGCCGGCTCTCCGGTGAGGAGTTCGGTGCCGGGGGCGTCGAGGGGCACCTTGGCCTCGCTCCCGGTGTGGTTGATCAGGAAGAGGTAGGTGCCGGCCTCGCCGGTGCGGGTGACCGCCTCGACGTCGTGCGGGATCCCGGTGCGGGGGGCGATGCCGGCGTCCTCGCAGACGCGGTCGAGGACGGCGTCCAGGCCCTCGGCGGTCGGCCGGGTGGAGACGTACCAGGCGGTGCCCTCGCCGAGGCGGTGGCGGGTGACGGCGGGCCGTCCCGCCGGGATGCCGTCGGCGTAGGACCACATGGTCTCGGCGCCGCGCGGGACCACCACGTCCGTCCAGAGGTCGGCGGTCAGCTCCGGGCCCCCGGGGGCGCCCTCGGGCGTGATCAGCCGGACCGTCTCGCCCTCCCCGAGCGGGGAGAACTCCTCGACGGTCAGCCCCAGCACGTCGCGCAGCGCCCCCGGGTACGGACCGGGGTGCACGGCGTCGTTGGTGTCGACGATGCCGGAGAAGTACGAGACGACGAGGGTGCCGCCGCCCTCCACGTACCGGCGCAGATTGCGGCCGGTCTCCTCGGTGGCGAGGTAGAGGGCCGGGACGACGACCAGGGGGTGGCCGGAGAGGTCGGCGTCCGGGTGGGCGAAGTCGACGGTGAGGTGCCGGTCGTAGAGCGCGGCGTAGTAGGCGTCGGCGCGCTCGCGGGCGTCGTGGGCCTGGCTGGGCCGCCACTCCAGGGACTGCGCCCACCAGGACTGCCAGTCCCAGACCATGGCCGCGTCCGCGACGGTCCGGGTGGTGCGGATCTCGTTCAGCAGTCCGAGGTCGGCGCCCAGCCGGGAGACCTCGCGCCAGATCCGGGAGTCCGTTCCGGCGTGCGGGACCATCGCGGAGTGGAACTTCTCGGCGCCCTGCCGGGACTGCCGCCACTGGAAGAACATCGCGCCCTCGGAGCCGCGGGCCACGTGCGCCAGGCTGTTGCGGGCCATCTCGCCGGGGCGCTTGGCGGGGTTGCGGGGCTGCCAGTTGACGCCGCTGGTGGAGTGCTCCAGGAGCAGCCAGGGGGCGCCGCCGGCGACCGAGCGGGTGAGGTCGGCGGCCATGGCGAGGTTGACGTGGGTGCGGCGGCCGTCGGTGATCAGGTAGTGGTCGTTGGTGACGAGGTCGACCTCGCGGCCCCAGGCCCAGTAGTCCACCGAGTCGCACTGGCTGAGCGCGGTCATGAAGTTGGTGGTGACCGGGATGCCGGGGGCCAGGCGGTGCAGCAGGTCCCGTTCGGCGCGGAAGTTCTCGCGCATGGTGGCGTCGGCGAAGCGCGCGTAGTCGAGGTGCTGGGCGGGGTTGCCGACGGTCGGGGTGGTGCGCGGCGGGTCGATCTCGTCGAGGCTGCGGTAGCGCTGGCCCCAGAACGCGGTGCCCCAGGCCGCGTTGACCGCCTCGACGGAGCCGTGCCGGCCGGCCAGCCAGCGGCGGAAGCCGGCCGCGCACCGGTCGCAGTAGCAGGCGCTGACCGGGACGCCGTACTCGTTGTGGACGTGCCAGAGGGCGAGGGCCGGGTGGTCCGCGTAGCGGCGGGCGAGTTGTTCGGTGATGTTCGCCGCGGCGGCCCGGTAGTCGGGGTTGCTGTGGCAGATCGCGCCGCGTGAGCCGAAGGCGTACCGGGTGCCGTCCCGGTCGACGGGGAGCGCCTCGGGGTGGGCGCGGTAGAACCAGGCGGGCGGGGCGACGGTGGGGGTGCCGAGGTCGGCCCGGACACCGTTGGCGTGCAGCAGGTCCAGGAGGCGGTCGAGCCAGCCGAAGTCGTAGCGGCCGGGGTCGGGTTCCAGCAGGGCCCAGGAGAAGATCCCGACGCTGACCATGGTGACGCCGGCCTCCCGCATGAGGCGCATGTCCTCGTGCCAGACCTCCTCGGGCCACTGCTCGGGGTTGTAGTCGCCCCCGAAGGCCAGCTGGTGCAGACCCTGCGGAGCGGTCGCGCGAGGGGTGTGCGGCATGGGTGTCTCCTGGGCTCTTTGGTACAACGTCTGGGAACGTGCACAGACCGTCTCGGCGGCACAGACCCAACATAACCGCACAGCAACAACCATTGACAAGTGTCGGTTTCGTTTCTCTACTGTGAACGCTCACAGCGCACATCAGGCGCTGCACCCTCGCTTCTCGTCAGGGGAGACCTCCATGAAGTACCGCATCGTCGCGGCCTGCGCGGCCGCCTCGCTCGCCGCCACCGCCCTGCTCACGGGCTGCGGCTCGTCGGACGACGACGGCAGCGGCGAAGGACCGGCCGCCTCCGGCCCCGTCTCGCTCACCTACTGGGCCTGGGCCCCCGGCCTGGACAAGGTCGCGGACCTCTGGAACAAGGGCGAGGGCAAGAAGGCCGGCATCACCGTCACGGTGAAGAAGCAGGCCAGCGGCGACGACCTGGTCACCAAGATCATCACCGCGGCGAAGGCGCACAAGGCCCCCGACCTGGTGCAGGCGGAGTACCAGGCGCTGCCCACCCTGGTCTCCAACGATGTGCTGGCCGACATATCCAAGGAGGCCGGCGACGCGAAGGACGCGTTCGCCGAGGGCGTCTGGCAGCAGGCGACGCTGGGCTCGGACGCCCTGTACGCGCTGCCGCAGGACTCCGGCCCGCTGATGTTCTACTACCGCAAGGACCTGTTCGAGCGGTACGGGCTGACCGTGCCCACCACCTGGGAGGCGTTCGCCGAGACCGCCCGCGCGCTGAAGAAGAAGGCCCCGGACAAGGACCTCACCACCTTCTCCTCCAACGACTCCGGGCTCTTCGCGGGCCTGGCCCAGCAGGCCGGGGCGCAGTGGTGGACCACCTCCGGTGACACGTGGAAGGTCGCCATCGACGACCCGGCCACCCGCAAGGTCTCGGACTTCTGGGGCGGCCTCGTCAAGGAGGGCGCCATCGACAACCAGCCGATGTACACCCCGGCCTGGAACAAGGCGCTCAACACCGGCAAGCAGATCGCCTGGGTCAGCGCCGTCTGGGCGCCCGGCACCCTGAACACCGCCGCCCCGGACACCGCGGGCAAGTGGGCCATGGCCCCGCTCCCCCAGTGGACGGCCGGCGAGAACGTCACCGGCAGCTGGGGCGGCTCCTCCACCGCCGTCACCAACGACTCGAAGCACAAGGAGGCGGCGGCCACCTTCGCGAAGTGGCTGAACACCGACTCCGCCGCGCTCGCCGCCCTGGTCAAGGAGAGCGGCATCTACCCCGCCGCCACCGCCGCCCAGACCGGCGGCGCGCTCGCGAAGCCCCCGGCCTACTTCTCCAACCAGCCGGACTTCTACACCGAGGCCGCGAAGATCGCCAAGGGCACCGCCCCCGCCGCCTGGGGCCCGAACGTGAACGTCGCGTACACCGCGTTCAAGGACAACTTCGCCACCGCCGCCAAGAACCGGTCGGCCTTCGGCCCCGCGCTCACCGCGATGCAGGACGCCACCGTCGCCGACCTGAAGAAGCAGGGCTTCGGAGTCTCCGAGTGACACGCGCACGCCGCCGGAAGCCGTACGGGGTCAAGAGCGCCCCGTACGCCTTCCTGATCCCCGCCACCCTGCTCTTCCTGCTCTTCTTCGCGCTGCCCATCGGCTACGCCCTCTACCTCAGCCTGCGCAGGACCGAGGTCAGCGGACTGGGCCTCGGCAGGGGCGCGCGCCAGGAGGTCTGGGCCGGGCTCGCCAACTACCGCCAGGCGCTCTCCGACTCCGAACTGCTGCACGGCGCGCTGCGCATCCTCGGCTACGGCGCGATCGTCGTCCCCGTCATGCTGGGCCTCGCCCTGCTCTTCGCGCTGCTCCTGGACACCGAACGGATCCGGCTGCGCGGCTTCACCCGGCTGGCGATCTTCCTGCCCTACGCCATCCCCGGCGTGGTCGCGGCCCTGATGTGGGGCTTCCTCTACCTGCCGGACGTCAGCCCGTTCCACTTCCTGCTCGACCGGGCCGGCCTGCCGCGACCCGATCTGCTCGACGGCGGCCCGCTCTACCTCGCGCTCGCCAACATCGCGGTCTGGGGCGGCACCGGCTTCAACATGATCGTCATCTACACCTCGCTGCGCGCCATCCCCGCCGAGATCTTCGAGGCGGCCCGGCTGGACGGCTGCTCGCAGCTCCAGATCGCCCTGCGGATCAAGATCCCGATGGTCGCGCCATCGCTGGTGCTGACCTTCTTCTTCTCGATCATCGCGACGCTCCAGGTGTTCAGCGAGCCGACGACGCTGAAGCCGCTCACCAACTCCCTCTCCACCACCTGGAGTCCGCTGATGAAGGTCTACCAGGACGCGTTCGTCACCAACGACATCTACGCGGCGGCCGCCCAGGCGGTCATCATCGCCTTCGTCACCCTGGCCCTGTCCTTCGGCTTCCTCAAGGCCGCCAACTCCCGTACGAAGCAGGGGGACGCCTCGTGACCACGACGCACCCGGGAGGGCCCGTGACGGCCCGCCGCCGGTTCGCCCCCGTGCCCACGGCGGCGCTGCTGCTGGGCGCCCTGTACTGCCTGCTGCCGGTGGTCTGGATCCTCGTCGCCTCGACCAAGTCCGGCGGCGAGCTGTTCTCCACCTTCACCTTCCTGCCCGGCTCCGGCTTCGCGGACAACCTCGCCGACCTCTCGGCGTACCGGGACGGGGTCTACTGGAGGTGGATGGCCAACTCGGCCCTGTACGCCGGCGTCGGCGCCCTGCTGTCCACCGCCGTCTCCGCGGTCTCCGGCTACGCGCTCGCGATGTACCGCTTCCGGGGCCGGGAGACGATCTTCAACATCCTGCTCGCCGGGGTGCTGATGCCCCCGGTGATCCTCGCCGTCCCGCAGTACCTGCTGATGGCGAAGGCCGACCTCACCGACTCCGCCCTGTCGGTGATGCTGCCCGTGATCCTCTCGCCGTACGGCGTCTATCTGGCCCGGATCTACGCGGCGGCGGCCGTGCCGGGCGACGTCGTCGAGGCCGGCCGGATGGACGGCGGCGGGGAGTGGCGGATCTTCCGCACCATCGCGCTGCCGATGATGGTGCCGGGGCTGGTGACCGTCTTCCTCTTCCAGTTCGTCGCGATCTGGAACAACTTCCTGCTGCCGTACATCATGCTCGGCGACGACGAGAAGTTCCCGGTCACGCTGGGACTGTTCACCCTGCTCCAGCAGGGCGCGTCCACCCCCGCCCTCTATACGCTGGTGATCACGGGGGCGCTGCTGGCGATCGTCCCGCTGATCGCCCTGTTCCTGGTCATCCAGCGGTTCTGGAGCCTCGACCTGCTCTCCGGGGCCGTAAAGTCCTGACGGGCCCCGCCAGGACGTCACTTGATGAAAGATCACGCACCATGAGCCGCACAGAACAGACCGGATCGGGACGCCGACGGCCGCCGACCATCCATGACGTGGCACGGGAGGCCGGGGTCTCCCGGGGCACGGTCTCCCGAGTGCTGAACGGCGGCCACAACGTCAGCCCGGCGGCCCTCGACGCGGTGAACGCGGCGATCCGCAGGACCGGCTACACCGTGAACCGGCACGCCAGGTCGCTCATCACGGGCCGCTCCGACTCGGTGGCGTTCCTGCTCACCGAACCCCAGGAGCGGTTCTTCGAGGACCCGAACTTCAATGTGCTGCTGCGCGGCTGCACCAGCGCGCTCGCCGCGCACGACATCCCGCTGCTGCTGATGATCGCGGGCACGGAGGCCGAACGCCGCCGGAACATGCGCTACATCGCCGGCCATGTGGACGGGGTACTGCTGGTCTCCAGCCACTCCGGCGACCCGGTCGCCACCCAGCTCCACGAGGCGGGCGTCCCCCTGGTCGCCTGCGGCAAACCGCTCGGGCAGGGGTCGAAGGTCAGCTATGTGGCGGCCGACGACCGGGACGGCGCCCGGGACATGGTGCGTTTCCTGTACGCGTCGGGGCGCCGCCGGATCGGTACGGTCAGCGGCCCGCTGGACACCCCGGGCGGGGTGGAACGGCTCGCGGGCTACCGCGAGACGCTGGCCGAATGCGGGCTGCCCGCCGACGACGCGCTGATCGTACCGGGCGACTACAGCCGGGCGGGCGGGGAGGCGGCGGCAGCGCTGCTGCTGGAGCGGGCACCGGACGTGGACGCGGTGTTCGTGGCCTCGGACCTGATGGCGCAGGGCGTCCTCGCGGCGCTGGAGAAGGCCGGCCGCAGCGTCCCCGACGACGTGGCGGTGGGCGGTTTCGACGACTCCCCCGCGGCGCTCGCCTCCCGGCCCGCCCTGACGACCATCCGCCAGCCGTGGGACCGGATCAGCTCCGAGATGGTACGGGTGCTGCTGGCCCAGATCGGCGGGGAGGACCCGGCCGCGGTGATACTGCCGACGGAACTGGTCCGGCGCGCGTCGGCGTGACCGGCGGCCGGCCGCGCGGCGGTCCGGCCGGAGCGCGGGCCGCCGCACACCGGCCGCTGGCCGCCCTCAGACGCCGCCGAGCACCGGGTAGTCGGTGTATCCGCGGTGGTCGCCCCCGTACATGGTGGCGCGGTCCGGGGTGTTGAAGGGGCCGCCGGCCCGCAGCCGCTCCGGCAGGTCGGGGTTGGCCAGGAACAGCGCGCCGTAGGAGACGAGATCGGCCACACCCTCCTCGACCAGGGCGAGTTCCCCGGGGCCGGTCGGGCCGTCGCTCGCCGGGTTGAGGACGAGCGTCCCGCCGAACTCCTTGCGCAGCGTCTCGGTGAGCACCCGGTCGCCGGGCTTCGTCTCGACGAGGTGCAGATAGGCGAGCCCGAGCGGTTCGAGCGCCCGCACCAGGGCCTCGTACGCGGCCTCGGGGGCGGGCTCGTCGATGTCGTTGTACGGGTTGCCGGGCGAGAGGCGGATCGCGGTGCGGTGGGCGCCGATCTCGTCGGCGACGGCCCGCACGGCCTCCAGGGCGAAGCGGATCCGGGCCTCAGTCGATCCGCCCCAGTGGTCGGTGCGCCGGTTGGAGCCCGGCGCCAGGAACTGGTGGATGAGATAGCCGTTGGCGCCGTGCAGTTCCACCCCGTCGAATCCGGCGTCGATCGCGCCCCGGGCGGCGGAGGCGAAGTCGGCGACGGTGGCGCGGACCTCCGCGTCGGTCAGGGCGTGCGGGGTCACGAAGTCCTTGGGGCCCTCCGGGGTGAAGACCTGTCCGGTGGCTGCGACGGCGGAGGGGCCGACCGGGACGAGGCCGTCGGGCAGCAGGTCCGGGTGGCCGATGCGGCCGGCGTGCATGATCTGGGCGAAGATCCGCCCGCCCTTCGCGTGCACGGCGTCGGTGACGGCGCGCCAGCCCGCGATCTGGCCGGCGCTGTGCAGGCCCGGGGTGGAGGGGTAGCCCTGGCCGACCGGGGAGGGCTGGACGCCCTCGGTGATGAGCAGCCCGGCCGAGGCGCGCTGGGCGTAGTACTCCGCCATCAGGGCCGTGGGTATCCCGCCCTCCCCCGCCCGGCTGCGGGTCATCGGCGCGAGGGCGATGCGGTTGGCCAGCGGGGTGCCGGCCAGGTCGAGCGCGTCGAACGCGGTGGTCATGAGAAGCCCCCAGGAGAAAACGGACACGACAGGAAACGGACACGACGGAACACGCGATATGTGGTCGGCCAACAAAAAGTATGTGGTCGGCCAACGATCTGCGACGCGTGCCACTGTAGCCTATTAATTGGCCGGCCAAGGTAAAGTTGGCGGACCGCCCGGGGCCGGGAGCGCCGGCCGTCCGGGGCCCGGCCCGCAGCCCGCCCGCACCCCCGTCCGAGGAGCCCGCGATGACCTCCGATCCCGCCTGTAGCCACCTGCCCGGCGCCGCCCGGGGCGGCCCGGTCAGCCATGCCGTGTCGCGGGTCGCGCGGCTGCACCGGATCGCGGCGGGCAAGCTGCTCAAGGCCACCGGCCTCTACCCCGGCCAGGAGTACCTGATGATGTGCCTCTGGGACACCGGCGCGGTGAGGCAGTCCGAGGTGATCAAGGCGGTCGACCTGGACCCCTCCACGGTCACCAAGATGCTCCAGCGCCTCGAACAGGCCGGGCATGTGCGCCGCAGCCCCGACCCGGCCGACCGCAGGGCCGTCCTGGTCGAGGCCACGGACAGCAGCTGCGCCCTGCTCTCCGACGTCGAGCGGGCCTGGACGAATCTGGAGGAGCACACCCTGGCGGGCCTGGACGCGGACGAGCGTACGGAACTGGCGCGGCTGCTCGCCAAGGTCGAGGAGAACCTCTGCCGCGAGACGGCGGACTGTCCCGAGACGCCCTGACCGCCCGTCGCGGAGCGGATCAGCGGCCGGCGAGCACCCGCAGGGCCAGGTCCACGTGGGCCTCGGTGTTGTAGAGGTGGAAGGCCGCGCGCAGATGGCCCGCGCGGTCCGAGACCATGACCCCCGCGCGTTCCAGTTCCGCCGCCCGGCCGCCGAGTCCGGGCACCGCCACGACGGCCGTCTCCCCCGGCACCGGCTTGTGCCCCAGCCCCTCCAGCCCGTCGCGGAACCGGGCCGCGAGCGCGGTGGCGTGCGCGTGCAGCGCCTCGACCCCGATCTCGTTCACCAGGTCCAGCGACCGCGCCGCGCCGTGGTACGGCAGGAAGGCGGGCGGCTCGTCGTAGCGGCGCGCGTCCGGGGCGAGCGTGGCGAGCGGCGCGTACATGCTGTCCCACCCGTCGGCGGCGGCGGGCCACCCCGCGAAGACGGGCGGCAGGGACTCCTGCGCCTCGCGGGTGACGGTCAGGAAGGACGTTCCGCGCGGGCAGAGAAGGAACTTGAACCCGGCGGTGACGGTGTAGTCGTACGCCCCCGCGTCGAGCGGGAGCCAGCCGGCGGACTGGGTGGCGTCCAGCAGCGTACGGGCCCCGTGGGCGGCCGCGGCGGCCCGGACGGCGGCGAGATCCGCGAGCCGGCCGTCGGCGGACTGCACCGAGGAGAAGGCGACCAGCGCGGTACGCGGCCGTACCGCCTCGGCAAGCCGCTCCAGCGGGACGACCCGCAGATCGAGGTCGCCCCGGACCGCGAACGGACTGGTGACCGAGGAGAACTCCCCCTCGGGTACGAGGACTTCGGCTCCGGTCGACAGCGAGCACGCGATCAGCCCCACGTGGACCGCCACCGAACTGCCGGCCGCCACCCGGCCCGCGTCCACCCCGGCGATCCGCGCGAACCCCTCCCGGGCCCGGTCCACCGCCTCGAAGTCGCCCGCCCCGGCCCTGCGGCCGGTGGCGTTCTCCTCGGCGAGCGCCTTCACGGCGTCGACGGCACGGCGCGGCAGCAGCCCGCAGGAGGAGGTGTTGAGGTAGGCGGTCTCCGGCGCGAACTCGGCGGCTGCCGCACGGCTGAGCGAAGAGATCATCATGAGCCCAGCGTGAGGCCCCCTCCCCCCGCCGTCAACGACGCGACCGGCGCGGGGGCGGGACGAGGCGGGCGGCGCGGGGGCGAGGCGCGGGACCAGGGTTTGGCGTGGCGCCGGGGGTGCCGCCGGGGCGGAGGCTGGAGCGAGGCGTGGGGCCGGGGTGCCTGTGGTGCGGAGGCGGGGGCGCGTCCCCCGTCGCGCCTGAAGGTCCGGCGCCGACGCTCTCCCGCCGCGCGTCAGGCGGTGGTGCCGGACGCGGGCACCTCGCAGGCGCCGTCCGCGTCGCAGGCCGCCGCGTCACCGCCGATCGCGGTCAGCGGGCGGTCCTTCCACGCCTGCTCCAGCGCCTGGGCGAAGACCTCGGCGGGCTGGCCGCCGGAGATGCCGTAGCGGCGGTCGAGAACGAAGAACGGCACCGCGTTGGCACCGAGCTCGGCGGCCTCCTGCTCGTCGGCCCGCACCTCGGCGGCGTACGCCTGCGGATCGGCGAGCACCGCGCGCGCCTCGGCCCCGTCGAGACCGGCCTCCACGGCGAGGTCGACGAGGACCTCGTCGTCGTAGACGGACCGTTCCTCGGCGAAGTTGGCGCGGTAGGCGAGGTTCAGCAGCGCGTCCTGGCGGCCCCGGGCCTTGGCCAGGTGGAGCAGCCGGTGGATGTCGAAGGTGCTGCCGTGGTCGCGCCCCTCGGTGAGGTAGCCGAGCCCCTCGGCCTGCGCGTTGGCCGCGACGTTCGCCTCCATGGAGCGGGCCTCCTCGACGGTGCGCCCGTACTTCGTCGCCAGCATCTCGATGACCTGGCCGGTGTCGCCCTTGGCGCGCCCGGGGTCGAGTTCGAAGGAGCGGTGGACCACCTCGACCTCGTCGCGGTGGGCGAAGCCCGCCAGGCCCTTCTCGAACCGGGCCTTCCCGATGTAGCACCAGGGGCAGGCGATGTCGCTCCAGATCTCGACGCGCATGACTCTTCTTCTCTCCAGGCTCTCGTGCGGCTGCTCGGGCGGCGGGGAAGGCCGCTCCGCCCCCCGGGAGAACACGCGACGGGGACCGGTCATTCCCGACCCGGCCCGCGTCGCTGTTCTAGAGATGCGTGCGGTTCATCGGCCGGGGCAGCGGCTCCAGCGCTCCGGCGTCGCGCAGCCGCTCGTACGCGGCGACGACGGTGTCCGTGTCGCCGGGCGGGGCGATGTCGAGGAGCACGCCGGGACCGTTCAGTTCCTTGCGGGCGGTGCCGACGCCCTCGGGGGCGAGGGCGGCGCGGCCCGGGGAGAGGTAGCCGAGCCGGCCGACGCAGAGCTGGGAGAGCGTGTAGTCGTAGCCGGCCTCGTCCTCCAGGGCGTCGAGGACGTCGTCGTCGGTGACGTCGCCGATGTCGGGCTGCCAGACGTCGGCGAGCAGGGCGAGGAGCGCGGCCTCGGGGACGTCGGCGGTGTCCGGGGAGACGACGGTGACAAGGAGGGACTGGGTGACGTACTCCGACTCGCCGCCGCCCCGGCCCCGTACGGTGACCTCCCAGCCCGGCTCACCGCTGCTCGACAGGTTCAGCCCCGCCCCGTCGGAGGTGTCCGGGGAGTCGTGGTCGGCCTGGAGCGCGGCCGTCAGCGCGGCCTCCTCGCCGGGGAGCGGGGTCGGCGCACCGGACGCGCGCTGGAGGGTCCATGTCCACGGCTGCCCGGCCGGGGCGGAACCGGCTGCCGGGAGCAGTCCGGTGAGCGCGTCGAGCGTGGCCGCCCAGCGGCCCGCGAGCGCCGCGGGCGACTCCTTCCGAGGTCCCCAGAAGCCCCGCACCACACGTCGCATGTCCTGCCTCCACCGTTCGTGAGCGTTGTGCGTTCCGCCGCCGCAGCGCGTACGGACCGGCGCGCGTCCAGGCTAGTGGACGCGCGCCGGGTGACCTGGTGCCGTCAGTCGAAGGCGCCGGCCTTGCGGGTGCTCTTCTCCGGGTTCTGCTTGGTGTAGACGACCTTGATCGGCAGCCCTTCCTCACGGAAGGCCTTGCGGGCGGCCTTGGCCACGTCGGGGTCGGAGAAGTGCCATTCGACCGCGCGTCCGCCGGACGCGGCGACCTGCTCGGTGGCCTCCTTGACGAACTTCTCCTTGCCGGACTTGGTGAGCGTCGACTTGTCGCCCTTGGTCAGGTAGCTCTTGTACCCGTTCTTGGCCTCCAGGAAGGTCTGCCTGCTGGAGTCCCACCCGTCGTACTCGACCGGGGGCTTGCCCTCCTTGGGGTTGGCGACGATGTACTCCTTGCCGCGCTTGGTGTTGGTGATCTGCTCCTGGTAGCGCAGCCAGGACTCGTTCTTCCAGTTGGGCTTGGGGTTGCGGTCGCGGCTGCCCCAGTAGCCGTCACCGGCGTCGGCCGAGCCGAGCTCCGGGTCGTTCAGGTTCTCGGCCCACTTCGGGTCGTTGTAGTTGCGCGGGTCGGAGCTGTCGTTGCGCTTGGCCTCGGGCCACGGCTTCTTGTCCTTCAGGGCCTTCTCCGCGCGGGCCTTCTCCTCCGCGCGCTTCTTCGCCGTCCAGGCGTCGCGCTCGGCCTTGCGGGCCTCCTCGGCCTTGGCCTTGGCGGCCTCGTCGCAGCCGTCGTCGGCGAGGATCACATGGTCCGGCGGGCCGGCGGCGAGGACACCCGTGCCGGATCCGGCGACCCCGGTGCCTCCGTAACGGGTCCGGGGCCCGAGGGGTCCGGAGGCGATGGAGCAGCCGGTCTTGCGGGCCGCGTCCTCGGCCTCGTCGGCGGCGTCGTCGGCCTCCTTGGCCGCCTTCCGCGCTCCGTCGACGTCTCCGGCCTCGGCGGCCTTGCGGGCCCGCTTCGACGCCTTGCCCGCGTCGTCGGCGGCCTCCGCGACCTCGGAGGCGATCTTCCCGATCTTGCCGAGCCTGCTGGTCTTGCCGATGACCTTGGCGACGTCGTAGCCGGGGATGAAGAGCGAGCCGACGTTCCAGACGACGTCCGTCACAGCGCGGGTCTTTTCGCCGTTGTTCCAGCGCTCGCGCACGTCGTCACCGACGAACATGTCGTCGCCGACCGTCACGACGGTGTTGAACGACGCCTTGCCCCAGTCACCGAGCGCCCCGAGGTAGTCGCCGTCCTTCCACTTGTCGACCGCACCCTTGGAGTCGTCCATCCAGTCGCTGCCGAGCTGCTTGCCGTAGTCGGCGATGCCGGACCAGGTGGACGGCTTGAACAGGTCCACGAACCCGGTGACATCGCCCCAGATGCCGTCGACGAAGAGGCCCTTGCCGACCTGCGCGGTACGGTCCCAGGCGCAGCCGAAGAAGCCCCAGCCGCTGCAGTCCTCCTTGTCGCCGTCGTCGGACCCGCCGTCGTCGCCGGAGTCGTCCTCGCCGGAGACGTTGATGTCGTCGTAGGCGGCCTCGGGCTCCTCCGAGTCCTCGGGGTAGGTGTCGGTGCCGGGGCCGTCGGGACCGCCGGTGCCGCCGGAGTCCGTACCGGCGGTGTCGGTGCCGGCGGTGCCCGTACCACCGTCGGCGCCTCCGGCGGTGTCGGCGCCGCCGTTCGCTCCGGCGCTGGCTCCGCCGTTCGCACCTCCGTTGGCACCGTTCGCGCCCCCATCGGCACCTCCGGCGGTGTCGGCGCCGCCGGCCCCGCCGCCCGTATCGGTGCCTCCGGCACCACCGCTCGCACCGGCCGAGCCGCTCGTGGAGCCGCCCGCGCCGCCGTTGGCGCCTCCGGAGCCCGCGCTGCCGGAGCCCGCGCTGCCGCTACCGGACCCTCCGTCGGCACCGCCGCCGTCCGCGCCGCCGACGACGGTGGCGCCGTCACCGGGCCCGGCCGAGTCGGCGCCGCCCGCGCTGTCTCCCGCGTTGACGGTCTCGCTGCCGTTGCCCTTGGCCGGGCAGGACGTACCGGTGACGGAGCAGACGGCTTCCTGGAAGCGGTCGGCCATCGGGCCGCCCACGCCGCTGAGCAGCAGCGCGACGACGATGGCGGCGACGAGCATGACGAGCCCGACGTATTCCAGGGCGGACTGCCCCCGGTCGCGACGCCAGGTGATCATGTGCGGGAGGGAGAACTCCGGCTTGTCCTCACGCTGGTCGGCCGGCAGCCGGAACCACTCGCGGCTCTGGGGCCGGGTGAGGAAGATCAGGATCAGTACCGGCAGGAAGATCTGCGTGAGCCCGCGCATGGACCCGTCGGCGGCGTTGGATATGCCGCCGATGATCAGCCAGACCTGTACGGCGAGGAGCCCGGCCCACACGCCCCGGCCGCCGGTCCACACCCGCCGCGAGAGCAGCCATCCGGCGACTCCGGGCAGGGCCCCGTAGACCAGCAGCCCGATGACGACCCCGTCGAGCGCGTCCGCCGCGAGCGCCGAACCGAACAGCCCGGCCGCACCCAGGAGCGTCGCCCCGAACAGGACGTGCACCAGCATCCGGACCGCGCCCATCGAGCGCGGCAACTCCCGGCGTCCCGCGCCGGGGGTCGGTCCGAACCCTCCGTACGCGGCTATTCCACCAGTCGCAGACATGACCAGCTCCCCCACCAGCACTGCCCGCAGGCAGAAATCACGACGTCCCAGCTTACGCAGCCCGGGGTTCCGGAGTCATGGGTCCCAGGACCCAACTCACCCCACAACGGGCCCTATCCGCGCCCAACGGCCCACCCGGCGGAAGGTCAGTCCACCGAACCGGAAGCCTCCGGCACCGCGAGACAGAGTGTCAGATGATCGCCCGCACGCGGGAGCCCGGGATCGTCCACCCAGCCGCGCGCCGCGTAGAACGCCTGGGCCCGCAGATTGTGCACGAACACCTCAAGTCGCACCTCCGCCACCCCTTCCCGTCGCCAGGCCGCCACGCACACCTCGTGCAGCGCCGACCCGATCCCCTCCCTCCACCGCTCCGGCGCCACATGAAGCTGCGTCAGATGCATCACCCCGTCACGCACGGAGTACGCCGCCACCCCCGAAAGCCCCCCGCGCTCCTCCTCCGCGACCAAGACCGTGGCCCCCGCCCGCTCGATGGCCCCGGCCCACCCCTCCCGACTCCGCCCGACCTCCGCCACCCCGGCGTACTCGTCCTCCGGCAGATGCCCCCGGTAGTACGTGGCCCGCGCCTCCGTGTGCAGCCGGACGATGGCGTCGAGATCGTCGAGCGTCGCGTTTCTGATCATGCGGTGGGAGACGCGCGGGGCGGCGGAGCGGTTGCCGATCCGGCCCGCGTTCGGCGCCGGAACAACCGTGCACACGGGCCACGGGCGAGTCAGGGCCGGATGTGTGGCAGCGTGAACTCGGGCAGGGCATACGGGCCGGGCTGCGGGGCTTCGGGATCGGCGGGGACATCGGCGTGAGGGATGTGCGACGCATATGTCTCGGCGTTGTCGACGGGTGTGTAGGCCAGTTCGGATTCCGCCGGGAGTTCCCAGAAGCGGCGGGTGTTGGCGGAGACGGCGTACGCCGTGGCAAAGCGTGTGGAGAGCGGGGCGGTCAGCGCGGCGCGGCAGAATCCGACGGCATCACGGTGGCTGAGCCATGTCGCCAGGTGGCGCGACTCGGTGGGCACCTCCTCGAAGCTGCCGATACGCAGGCAGATCACCGACACACCGAATTTGTCCGCGTACAGCCGCCCCAGGGCCTCGATGGCCGCCTTGCTCACCCCGTACAGGCCGTCGGGGCGCACCGGCTCCTGCGGGCCGGTGCGATGGGACACGGGATAGAACCCGCTCACACGATTGCTGCCGACCAGCACGACCCGCGGAATCGCCGCACGGCGGGCGGCTTCCAGGACATGGTGGGTGCCCAGCACATTGACGTCCAGAAGATCCTCGAACGGCGCCTCGTCCGGCAGGCCGCCCAGATGAAGCACGGCGTCCGCACCCGCGAACGCGGCCTCGACGGCTGCCGCGTCCCGAAGATCGACGATCCGAACCACCTCGTTCGCGGCTTCGACCCGGAGCGGAACACGGTCGAGCAGGACGAGGCGGCTCACCTCGCCGCGCAACACCCGGCGCACGACCGAGCCGATGTTCCCCGCCGCTCCGGTGACGACCACTGTTCCCAACTCCACCGCGCGCCTCCCCTGTTCGTCCTCGTCAACACCCTGATCCGCCGAACGTCGGACGACAAGCTCATCCCTTGAGGAAATCGATGATCTGGGGGGCGACTTTCCTCGGGGCCATGACGACGGCGCCGTGGTTGAGTCCGGGCAGGGTGCGGTGGTCGGCCTGCGGCAGGATCCCGGTGATGGCGAGGGCGGCGCGCCGGAACGCGACCGGACTCTTGCCACCGGTCAGCACGCGGGTGGGTACGGCCACCCCGTTCCACTCCTCGGCATCGAGCGGCTTGCCTTGCTGGGTATCACCCATGACCGCGATGTCGTAGAGCAGCGTGCCGGCCAGCTTGGTGAGGTTGGCCCACATCTTCGGCATGAGCCTCATGAGGAACACGGCGATGCCGGGCATGCCCTGCACCCTGGTCATGAAGTACGTGACCGCGTCGCTGTGCCGGCCTTCCGCGAGCAGCGCGGTGATCTGCCGCGCGAGGTCCTTGGGCGGCCCGTCGTCGCCTTCGGCGACCACGAACGGCGGCTCGTACAGAGCCAGGCGGTCGACGTTCACTCCGGCCGCCGCCGCGCGCAGGGCGAGCACCGCTCCGGAGGACGAGCCGAACAGCGACGCCGAACCGCCGACGTGCTCGATCAACGCGGCGATGTCCTCGATCTCACGGTCGGGGGCGTAGGCATCGGCGTCACCACTGGCGCCCCGTCCGCGCCGGTCGTAGTTGATCACAGTGAAGTGCTGGGCCAGGAGGGCCGCGAGCTTGGTCGTGTCCGAGCGGTCCGCCAGTGCCGAGGCGACCAGGACGACCGTCGGCCCGCGACCCACCTGCTCGAAGGCGATCTCGGTGCCATCGGCGGAGACCACACGGGCCTCGGCTGCGGCCGACCGCTCTCGCACTGTTGCCATGATTCTCTCTCCGCTTCACGTAGGGGGCGCACCGCTGTGGTGTGCGTGCTGCCCATGGGACCCCTGCGGCGCGGAAAACTCATCGGCGCGAGGACTCCGACGCTCCTCACCGGGCCGGAGGTCTATCCGGCGTAGGGGTTGCCGCCGAGCCAGGTGGTGCCGTCGAGCAGTTCGCGTGCGGCGTCCAGGTGACCGCTGTGGCAGGCGACCTCGGTGAGCACATGGATGAGGATGCGGCGTACGTCGGGCAGCCGCCATGTCGGCCAGATGTCCACGGGCCACGCGGCGGGCTCCTGGTCCGGGCCGGCGGCGGCGAGCACGACGTCCGCGCGCGCGACGGCCGCCCGGTAGTCGGCGAAGACCTCCTCGGTGCTCATCCCCTCGGGGACGGACCAGTGCGCCTCCGCGCCCGCCGCGAGCTGACCGGCCACATCCGGTTCGCCCGCGATCACCCCGGGGAACCAGAAGCGTTCGACATCCACGGTGAGGTGGCGCAGCAACGCCAGGCAGCTCCAGCCGCTGGGCAGCACCGGCCTCCGCAGATCCTCCCCCGAGAGCCCTTCGAGGATCCCGAGAACATGCGCGCGCTGGCTGTCCAGGGCGCCCTTGAGCGCGTCCAGTTCAGCATGCACCGAACGGTGCCCTGCGCCGGGACCTTGCTGAGCCAGGACGGCGTCCACCACGTTCTCGCCTGTCGTACGTGTCATCCGCGCGCCTCCGTCACCCACAGAACATGATCTGACTCCGGCCCGGACGCTACACCGGGGGTACGACACTCCCTGGTTGACCGGCATGTGCCGGCGGACGCACTGGCCCCGGCCTCCCTCACCCCACCCCCCTCCGGTACCGCCCCGGCGCCACACCGAATTCGCGCTTGAAGGCCTTGGCGAAGGCGAACTCCGATGTGTAGCCGGTGCGTTGGGCGATGACGCGGAGAGGGGTGTCGTCGGTGCGGAGGAGGTGGCCGGCAGTGGTCATGCGCCACCAGGTGAGGTAGGTGAGGGGCGGCTGGCCGAGGAGGGTGGTGAAGCGGCGGGAGAAGGCGGCGCGGGAGAGGCCGGCCAGGGTGCCGAGTTCCTCGACGGTCCAGGGGTGGGCGGGGTCGGCGTGGAGGGCGGAGAGGGCGGTGGAGACGGCCGGGTCCGCGAGGGCGGCCGCCCAGCCGGACGCCTGGCCGGCGGGCCGGCCGGCGGAGGGGCCGGTGACAGGGGTTACGGGGCCGGCGGCAGGGGTTACGGCAACGGTGGTCTCGCCGGGGCGGCTCGGGGCGTGGCTCTCCTCCAGCCACCAGGCGCGCAGGATGTAGAGGAGGAGGGTGTCGAGGAGCGCGGGGACGATGGCGTCGGAGCCGGGCTGCGGGGTGCGGAGTTCGGTGCCGAGGAGGTCGATCGCGGAGCGCAGGGCGGGGTGGGTGCCCACGCGGGCGGGGAGGTGGACCGCGTCGGGGAGGTGCGTGAGCAGGGGGTGGGCGCGGGCGCGGTTCAATTGGTACGCGCCGCAGAGGAGTTGGGTGGTCGGGGCATCCGCGTCCGTGGGCGGCCTGTCGGCCGGGGTCGGCCAGGTGCCGTCCGGGCCGGGGACCACGTCCTCCAGCGGGGTGTCCGGGGCGTCGGCCAGCGCGTGGCCGCGGCCGTGGGCGAGGAAGACCACGTCGCCGACGCCGAGGCGCACGGGCGCCGCGTCCCCCGGCGGGATCAGCCACGCCGTTCCCTCCAGGACCACATGGAACCCGGCTCCCTCGGAGGCCGGGAACCGCATCCCCCAGGGGCCGTGCTTGAGGCGGCGCGAGGAGTGCGGACGGCCCGCCCGCATCGCCGTGATCACGTCACTCAGGACATCCATGGCGGGAGCGTATCCAGCCGGGGACCCGGGGAGCACGATCGGACAGGTAACGGGGACTCCAGGACATGGATCGTCTCGTCCCGCGTTCCTACGGTGGTGCTCATGACGAAGGAACAGATATCAACTCCCGCCACCACTCGCGCCGTACTCTTCCACTCCACCGGTGAGCCCGATGTCCTCACCGTCGAGGAAGTGCCGCTTCCCGCCCCCGGCCCCGGCGAGGTCCTGGTCCGGGTGGAGGCCCTCGGCCTGAACCGGGCCGAGGCGCTCTTCCGCGCCGGAACGTACTTCTACCAGCCGACGCTCCCCGCCTCCCGCAACGGCTACGAGGCCGCCGGCACCGTCGAGTCGGTCGGCGCCGGGGTCGATGGCGTCGCTGCCGGGGACCTGGTGATCGCCACCCCGGCCGGGGAGTTGAGCGTGCACGGTCTGTACGCCGAGCGCCTCGTCGTCCCGGCCGCGCAGGTGATCCCCGTGCCCGAGGGCGTCGACGCGGTGCGGGCCGCCGCCGTCTGGACCACGTACTCCACCGCGTACGGCGCCCTGCTGGAGAAGGCCGGACTCCGCCCCGGCGACCATGTCCTGATCACCGGGGCGTCCAGCGGCGTCGGCACGGCCGCCCTCCAGGTGGCGCGGCTGATCGGGGCCGTGCCCATCGCCACCACCCGTGGCGCGGGGAAGAAGCGGGGGCTGCTCGACGCGGGCGCCGCGCACGTCGTCACCACCGACGACGAGGACGTGGTGAAGGAGGTCGCCCGGATCACCGGCGGGCGCGGGGCCGCCGTCGTCCTCGACGCGGTCGGCGGGCCGGACTTCGCCCGGCTGGGCGAGGCGGTGGCCCCCGGCGGCACCCTGGTCGTCTACGGCTGGCTGGACGGGCGGCCCACCGTGATGCCGATGAACTGGCCGCTGACCGTCGTCGGTTACAGCAACCTCGAACTCTCCGGCGATCCCGTCGTGCGCGGGCGCGCCGCCGCCTTCATCGCCTCCGGGCTGCGCGGCGGCGCGCTCGATCCGGTGATCGCCGCCGTCTTCGAGGGGCTGGAGCGCATGCCGGACGCCCACCGTTTGATGGAGTCCAACACCCACACCGGGAAGATCGTCGTCACCGTCCCGTACGCGTAGGCGCAGGCGGCCCCTGGTCCCTCAGCTGCCGTCCCGCAGGTCCGCCACCCCCGTCGCGCGGAACGCGATCCGGTCGAACGCGACCTCGCAGCCCTCGCCGGTGGGCGACTGGGCGAGGAAGCCGATGGAGGCGGCGGCCGTCTGCTCCGGGGTGCCCAGGGCGAAGACGCGGACGAAGGTCCACTTCTCGCCGTCGGGGGAGGCGTGGTACGCGAAGGCGTTGCCCGTGCGGCTGAGGCGGAGCCAGTACGTATCGCCGTCCACGACGAAGGAGTTGACGTCGTCGGACTGGCCCCGGGTGACGACGGTGCAGACGGTCGGGTGGTCAGGGGAGAGCTCCAGGCAGAGCTTGGCCCAGGCGTCGTCGGCGACGTGGAGGTAGAGGACTCCCGCGTCGAAGGCGGCGGCGAAGCCGACGCGGACCCGGGCGATGAGCTGGAAGTCGCCCTGCGGGGCGGCGCCGAGGAGCCGGGGCGCGTCGCTCACCGATTCCAGGGAGTCGCCGCCCGGCGGGACGAAGCGGTCCTGGCGGGCGCCGGCCCGGGTGGTGAGGACGCCGTCCTCGTAGGCCCAGTCGGCGGCGGGGCCGAACGGCTCCAGGGCGAAGGGGAGTTCGGGGAGGTCGGGGGTGGTCATGCGGGGCGTCCGTTCACGCGGCGGGGCAGGTGGAGGGGGTTGTCCTCGCGCAGCTCGGGCGGGAGCAGGGCTTCGGGGGTGGTCTGGTAGCTGACGGGGCGCAGCCAGCGTTCGATCGCGGTGGCGCCGACCGAGGTGGAGGTCGAGGTGGTGGCGGGGTAGGGGCCGCCGTGGTGCTGGGCGGGGGCGACGGCGACCCCGGTGGGCCAGCCGTTGACGAGGACGCGGCCGGCGAGCGGGGTGAGCGCCGCGAGGAGGGGGGCGGCGGCGCCGTCGGCCTCCGCGTCGGCGATCTGGAGGGTGGCGGTGAGGTTGCCGGGGAGCCGGGAGAGGACGGCGGCGACCTCGTCGGCGGAGGCGTAGCGGGCGACGACGGTGACCGGGCCGAAGCACTCCTCCAGGAGCGCGTCGTGCGGGCCCTCGGCGGTGAGCAGCCGGGCGGGGACGGTGAGGAATCCGGCCGCGACGGTGTGCTCGCCGCCGGCGCCGGGGGTGACGGGGGCGTCGACCTCGGGCAGGGCGGAGCGTTCGGTGACGCCGGCGAGGAACGCCTCGCGCATGCGGTGGTCGAGCAGGACCCCGGCCTCGGTGTCGCTGACGGCGCTCGTGAGCGCCTTCAGGAGCTGGTCGCCGGCCGTGCCGTCGGGGACGAGGACGAATCCGGGCTTGGTGCAGAACTGGCCCGCGCCCATGGTCATCGAGCCGGCGAGCCCGGCACCGATCTGCTCGGCGCGCTCGGCGGCGGCGGCCTCGGTGACGACGACGGGGTTGAGGGAGCCCAGCTCGCCGTGGAAGGGGATGGGGACCGGGCGGGCCGCCGCCGCGTCGAACAGGGCGCGCCCGCCGCGGACCGAGCCGGTGAAGCCGGCGGCGGCGACGAGCGGATGGCGGACGAGTGCGACGCCGGCCTCGAAGCCGTGGACCAGGGAGACGACGTCCTCGGGCAGGCCGGTGCGCGCGGCGGCCCGGCGCAGGACCGAGACGCAGAGTTCGGAGGTGGCGGGGTGGTCCGGGTGCGCCTTGACGACGACCGGGCAGCCGGCCGCGAGGGCGCTGGCGGTGTCGCCGCCGGGGACCGAGAAGGCGAGCGGGAAGTTGCTGGCCGCGTAGACGGCGACCACGCCGAGCGGGATCTTGTAGCGGCGCAGGTCGGGCCAGGGCGGGGTGCGGGAGGGGTCGGCGTGGTCGATGTGGATGTCGAGGTACGCACCTTCCTCGACGACCTCCGCGAAGGCGCGCAACTGGGCGGCGGTGCGGGCGAGTTCGCCGGTCAGCCGGGCCGGTCCGAGGGCGGTCTCGGCGTCGGCGGCCTCGATGACGTGGTCTCCGGCCTCGGCGAGCAGATCGGCCGCGGTGCGCAGGAACTCGGCGCGTACGGTGCGGTCGGCGAGCGCGTCGCGTACGGCGTGGGCGGCCCGGACCGCGCGGTCGACCTCCTCCGCTGTAGCCTCCACGGCAACCTGCTCACGCGGGTTCCCGGTGCGGGGGTCGACGCTCCAGACTGGTGCTGCTGCCACCGTGTTTCCTTCCGCTCCGCTGCCACACATCAGAAGTTGTTCGGTATTCTGAACAGAGTTCCTGATCGTGAATATGAAGCGACTCTATTTCCGGGCGTTCGGTGTTGGCAAGAAGTCGCAGGGTTCTGTAGGCGGGCTGGAAGGGGCGTAGGACGATGTCGGTTGCCGAGTCGGGTGGCGGGGCACAGGTCAAGTCCGCGGTACGGACGGTGGAGCTGCTGGAGTACTTCGCCGGCCGGCCGGGCATGCACTCGCTCGCCGCCGTCCAGGAGGCCGTCGGCTATCCCAAGTCGAGCCTCTACATGCTGCTGCGCACCCTGGTCGAGCTGGGCTGGGTGGAGACGGACGCGACGGGGACGCGGTACGGGATCGGTGTGCGCGCGCTGCTGGTCGGCACCTCCTACATCGACGGCGACGAGGTGGTCGCCGCCGCCCGCCCCACGCTCGACCGGCTCTCCGACGACACCACGGAGACCATCCACCTCGCCCGGCTCGACGGCACGAACGTCGTCTACCTCGCCACCCGCCAGTCCCAGCACTATCTGCGTCCGTTCACCCGCGTCGGCCGCCGGCTCCCCGCGCACTCGACCTCGCTGGGCAAGGCGCTGCTGGCCACCCACAGCGACGAGCAGGTCCGCAAGATGCTGCCCGAGACCCTTCCGGCGCTGACCGAGCACACCCTGACCGACCGCGAGAAGCTCATCGAGGAGCTGCGCGTCATCCGCGAACAGGGGTACGCGGTGGACCGCGAGGAGAACACGCTGGGGCTGCGCTGCTTCGGCGTCGCCGTGCCGTACCGCACCCCGGCCCGGGACGCCATCAGCTGCTCGGTGCCGGTCGCCCGGCTGACCCCGGCGCACGAGCAGATGGTGAAGGACGCCCTGTTCGACGCCCGCGACCGGCTGACCCTGGCGACCCGGCGGCTCTGACCGCGCCCGCCGGCCCGGCACCCGACAAGGCCCCCGCCCCGGCGTACGCGCGACGGCCCGCCCGCCGGTCCCGGCGTACGCGTACCGCCTCCCCGCGCGGCGGACCCGCCCGGTCCGTCGCGTTTTCGGCATGACCTTCGAGGGTCTCGCACACCCCTCCGATAACATGCTCGAATTCATGACGATTGACCTCATCGTTCACCCCTCCACCGGATGAACCGTGCTGCCCGGCGCGCCGAGTGACCCACCTCGTGACGTACTCCCCCGTCACCTGACAAAACGGCCAGACTCTTGATACCTAACGCATCGCGGGTGCTCTCCCGAATACGGGCGTCCTCCCGAATAACCGACGGCGACGAGCCCGGCACGGGGCGCAGCCCCCGGACGGCACTGTGGGTCGCGGTGGGGGTGGTGGGTCTCGGGTTCCTCGTCGCCCTGGAGATCGCCGCACGCCACTACGGACTGCCGGGCCCCATCGTCAACCAGGCACGCGAGGCGGTGTTCCCGCCCGTCTCCGGGTTCCTGCTGTACGGCAGCATGGGGCTGATGATGGTGGTGCTCACGTGGCGCCAGCGATTCATCGCCCTCGGCACGGCGATCGGCATCGACCTCCTCATCCTGCTGATCCGCTGGATCGCCGACGCCCCGGTCACCCAGGGGCACCCCTTCGGCAACGGCGCGCTGTGGGTGATCATCGGCTGCGGCGTCATCGCCGTGACCCGCCGCACCGGCGCCGAACGCCTCCTGCTGCTGAAGGGCGTGGGGCTCGGACTGCTCCTGGTGACCGGGCGCAAGACCGGTGACACCTGGCTGGTCATCACCTCCAAGACCCGGCCGCAGGTGCTCGACCAGTACGTGGCGACCGCCGACCACGCGCTGGGCAACCCCTCCTGGCTGGTCGGCCGGATGGTGCGGTCCACCGGCCACGTCGGCGAGGTCTTCCTCGACTCCGTCTACACCCAGCTCGCCGTGGCCGCCGTCGTCGTCGCCGTCTACCAGCTCCGCAAGGTGGCCGTCGAACGCCGCTTCCCCTCCCACCACCTGGTGCGCACCTTCCTGGTGATCGGGCTGCTGGGGCCGGCCATCTACATGATCTACCCGGTCGTCGGGCCGATCTACGCCTTCGGCGCCGACGGCGGCCACTGGGCCGCGGCGAACATCTGGCCGGACGTGATGCCGCCGCGCGTCGGCCCGGAGCACATGCCGTTCGACGAGATCACCCCGCGCAACTGCATGCCCAGTCTGCACACGGCCTGGGCCACCACGATCTTCATCCACTCCCGCAGGGGTCCGCGCCTGCTGCGGTACGCGGGGGCGTTCTGGCTGGTCGCCACGCTCGCCGCGACGCTCGGCTTCGGCTACCACTACGGCATCGACATCATCACCGGGGTCATCTTCACCCTCACCATCGAGACGGCGCTGCGCGCCCTCGAACGCGGCTGGGACCGGTCCGCGACCCTGCTCGTCGTCCACGGCACGGTGGTGTTCACCGTGATCCTGGTGGCCGCCCGCTATCTGTCGACGCAGCTCGCCGCCCACCCGTGGGTGTTCGGCCCGGTGCTCGTCCTGGCGCTGGTCTCGGTGATCACGCTGTACCTGCGCACCGTCCGGCAGTGGGACCCGAAGCCCGCCGTGGCACCGCAGCCGGAGCTGCGGCCCGAACTGGTCTGACACCGGCCCCGATCCGTCTCCGCCACGCGGCGGAGGCGGATCGTCACGGGGCATGAGGTGCCCCCGCCGTTCACGCGGAAGCCTGGACGGCATGACACGGACCTCCACCGCCGCCGCGCCCGTTGCGGCCGCCGCCCCGCCCGCCGCCGGCCGTGCGCGCCTCGTCCTGCGCACCGTCGCGATCGTCGCCTGCGTCCCGTACCTGGCGCTCAAGACCGCGTGGATCTGCGGGAGCCGTATCGGGATCCCGGACGGCAGCGAACTCCTCGACCACACCGCCGCGCTCGTCGCCGCCAACGCCGGCTCCGCCGTGATGGACAGCGCCGTCGTCGTCCTCGCGCTGCTGCTGACCCGGCCGTGGGGGCGGCGCGTGCCCGCCTGGCTGCTCGTCCTGCCGATGTGGGTGGCGACCGGGCTGCTGCTGCCGATCATGACCGGCTATCCGCTGCAACTGCTGGTGGGCGCCCTGGGCGGGCAGGCCGTCCAGGACGAGTCCGGCCGCCCGTTCCTGCGGGAGTGGGTCTTCGGCGTCGTCTACGGCGGCTTCATCCTCCAGGGACTCGCCCTGGGGACCCTGTTCGTCCTGTACGCCCGCGACCGCTGGGGCCACCTCTGGCGGGGCGCGCTGCGCGACGTGCCCGCCACGCCCACCGCCCCCGCGCTGCGCGCCGCCGCCGTCGTCGCCTCGCTCCTCGCCCTCGCCCCCGCCGCCGCCCATCTGTTCTGGGCCGCCGGCGCGTCCGCCGGGCTCGGCGAAGCCCGCGCCGCCACGCGCGACAGCGGCTTCTACGTACTGGAGGCGGTCCACGCCCTCTTCGTGGCCGCCGCCTCGGCCGGGGTGCTGCTGCTGGCCTTCCGGCGTACGGAACTGCCGCTGCGCGTGCCGCTCGCCCTGGCCTGGGGCGGTTCGGGAGCCACCGCCTGCTGGGGCGGCTGGATGAGCCTCGCCGCGCTGTATCCCCAGGACAACGTGGCCGAACGCCCCACCTCCGTCACGGTGCTGACCTACGCTGTCCAGATGCTGGTGGGGGCGATGGCGGCGACGGCGGGTGCGTACTTCCTGGCGGAGCGCTCGTCCGCCGGGCGGACGGCGGACCCCCGGCCGTGAGACGGCTGCTCGGTCCGCGCGCCCGCCGGCGCTGGCTGCACCTGATCATCGGCGGCGCCCTGCTGATGCCGTACTACCTGGTCGGCGCGGTGGTCGTCGGACTGTTCCGGCCGGACGCCAACGGGTTCACCTCCCTCACCTCCCAGCTCCTCGCCTACGTCTGCGCGCTGCCGATGGCCGCCGTCAGCGGGCTGCTGCCGCTCACCCGGCCGCTGTCGGTGGCGGCGGCCCGCGCGCTGTGCGGGCTGCCGCCCGGGACGCGGCTCGCCGAGGGGACGGCCTGCACCCGGCAGGCCAGGGTCCGTACGGCCGCCTGGTTCACCCTGCACACCGGCGTCGGCACGCTGGTGAGCGGGGCGACCCTGGCGCTCGTCCCGTTCGCCGTCGCCGTCATGGGGCTGCCGTTCTTCCCGGAGCTGCGCGACTCCGCCGCCTTCGGTCTGCCCCCGGAGCTGAACCGGTTCCCGGTCCTCGCGCTCGCCCCGCTCTGTTCGCTCGCCATGCTCGCGGCGCTGGCCGGCTGCGCGGCGGCGGCCGGGGCGCTGCTCGCCGGCCGGGCCCCGGTCCTGCTCGGCCCGACGCCCGAGGACCGGCTGGCCGCCGCCGAGCGCCGCGCCGCCGAACTCGCGGCCCGCAACCGGCTCGCCCGCGAGCTGCACGACTCGGTCGGCCACGCGCTGAGCGCCGTCGCCCTCCAGGCCGGGGCGGCCCGCCGGGTCCTGGACCGCGACCCCGCGTTCGTCCGGTCCGCGCTCATCGCCATCGAGGAGACCACCCGGCGGACCGTCGGCGAACTCGACGCGGTGCTGGGGCTGCTGCGCCGGGACGACGGCGGTCCGGACGGCGGGCAGGGCCCGGCCGGGCCGGGACTCGACGCGCTGGACGCCCTGCTGGACCACTGCGGGCTGACCGTCGCGTACACCCCGCAGGGCGACCCGGCGCGGGTCCCCGCCACGGTCTCCCGGGAGGCGTACCGGATCGTCCAGGAGGGGCTGAGCAACGCGCTGCGCCACGGCGGCCGGCAGAGGCCGGCGCGGCTGCGGATCGCGGTGCGCGGCGAGGAGCTGGAGATCGTCCTGGACAGCCCGCCGGCCGCGCGGCCCCCGGCGGTCCGCCCCGGCGGCGGCCGGGGGCTGCGCGGCATCGCCGAACGCGCCGTCCTGCTCGGCGGCAGCACCTCGGCCGGGGAGCACGAGGGCGGCTGGCGGCTCGCCGCGCTCCTCCCCCTGCACACCCCGACCGCCCCGGAGAAACCCTGATGAACTCTGACGAACCCGGAGAAACCCTGGTGAACACCCCGGTCCGCATCGTCCTCGCCGACGACGAACGCATGGTCCGCACCGCGCTGCGGGTGATCCTGGACGCCGAGGACGGCCTGGAGGTGGTGGGCGAGGCGTTGACCGGCGCCGAGGCCGTGTCCGTGGTGCGCGCCCTGCGGCCCGACGTGGTGCTGATGGACGTCCGCATGCCGCAGACCGACGGGATCCGCGCCACCGAACAGATCCTGGCCGTGCTCGACCCGGCCCCGCGCATCGTCGTCGTCACCACCTTCGAGAACGACTCCTACGTGTACGAGGCGCTGCGCGCCGGGGCCGCGGGCTTCCTCCTCAAGCGGGCGGCGGCCGAGGAACTGGTGCAGGCGGTGCGGATCGTCGCGCGGAGCGACTCGCTGCTCTTCCCGGCGGCCGTACGGGGGCTGGCCGCCGCGCACGGCCGGCACCGCACGGCCGCGCCGCCGTGGGCCGCCCGGCTCACCGACCGCGAGGCCGACGTGCTGCGGCTGATGGCCCGGGGGCTGACCAACGCGGAGATCGCCGAGCGGCTGCGGGTCGGAGCGGCGACGGCGAAGACGCACGTGGCGGGGGTCCTCGCGAAGACCGGCGCCCGGGACCGCACCCAGGCGGTCATCGCGGCCTACGAATCCGGCTTCATCACCCCGGGCTGAACGGTCCTCGCCCGTGCGTCACGCCCCGTGAAAAATCGGTGAGAAGCGGCACAGCGGGGAACGGATGACCTTGTTTCGCACGTCTGCCCGATGGGATGAACAAAACGATCAGGCGCGCCGCCGTCTTCACGCTGCTGCTGGTCCTCGCCCTCCTGGCGCGGGCGACCTGGGTGCAGGCGTACCAGGCGCAGGCGCTCGCGGACGACGACCACAACCGGCGGAAGACGATCGCGCAGTACGCGCAGCCGCTCGGGGACATCATCGTGGCCGGCTCACCGGTCACCGGATCCACCAGGACGGAGGGCAGCGATCTCGCGTACAAGCGGGTCTACAAGGACGGCGACCTCTACTCCGCCGTCACCGGCTACAGCTCCCAGGCATACGGGACCACCCAGCTCGAAGGGATCTACAGCCATGTGCTCGACGGCACCGAGACCGGGCTGCGCGGTCCGCTGGACACGCTGACCGGCAAGCGGAGCGCCCCCGGCGACGTGGTCACGACCATCGACCCGGACGTCCAGAAGGCGGCGTACAAGGCGCTCGGCGACGACAAGGGCGCGGCCGTGGCGATCGACCCGAAGAGCGGGCAGATCCTGGGCATGGTCTCCACCCCGTCCTACGACCCCTCCGACATCAGCGGGACGACCGACGGGGACACCTGGAAGAAGCTCCTCGCCGATCCGGACAAACCGCTGACCAACCGGGCGATGCGGCAGCCCCTCGCACCCGGTTCGACCTTCAAGCTGGTGGTGGCGGCGGCCGCGCTGGAGAACGGGCTGTACGCCTCGGTGGACGAGCCGACGAAGAGCCCCAGCCCGTACACCCTGCCGGGCACCAGCACCCCGCTGCCCAACGAGAGCGCCAGCGCGCCCTGCGAGAACGCGAGCCTGCGGGTGGCGCTGCGGTACTCCTGCAACAACGTCTTCGGGAAGGCCGCCGCCGATCTCGGCCAGGACAAGGTACGGGCCATGGCGGAGAAGTTCGGCTTCAACGACGAGAAGCTCGACGTGCCCGTACGGGCGTGGAAGAGCGTCTACCCGACCGGGATGGACAAGGCCCAGACGGCGCTCACCGGCATCGGCCAGTTCGAGGTCACGGCGACGCCGCTCCAGATGGCGATGGTCTCGGCGGCCCTCGCCAACGGGGGCGAGCTGGCCGCGCCGCACATGGTCTCCAAGGTGACGGACTCCGACGGACGCACGCTGGAGGACTTCGCCGACGGCGACACCGAGCGGATCGTCTCGGCGGACACGGCGCGGCAGTTGCGCAGCGCGATGGTGACCGTCGTGGAGGAGGGCACCGGCACCAACGCCCGGATCCCGGGGGCCGAGGTCGGCGGCAAGACGGGCACGGCGGAGAACGGGGTGGGCAACAGCAACACCCCGTACGCCTGGTTCACCTCGTACGCGAAGGACCGCTCGGGCCGGGAGGTCGCCGTCGCGGTGGTCGTGGAGGACTCCGGCGCCGCCTCCTCCGAGGTCAGCGGCAACGGGCTGGCCGCCCCGGTCGCCCGCGCGATGATGGAGGCCGCGCTCCGGCGGTAGGCCGGCCCCGTCCGGGCCCGGCGCGGGTACGTCTCCCTGGAGGTGTACCCGCGTCGAAGCGCTTGCGGGTGCCGCTGGTACGCTCTCGCCCCGCACGTCCGCCTGGACGGGGCTGTGAACGTACACAACCGCATCGCGCGGGCACGGGGAGCCGAGCGCAAGGAGAGGGAGCCGTGGGCACATCCGTGGAGCGCACCGATGCCGCCACCGAGTTCCACGCGTTCTTCGAGGCCCATTACGCCGAACTGGCCCGGCTGGCCCATCTGCTGACCGGCGAGGCGGACGCGGCGGACGATCTGGCGGCCGACGCGCTGCTGGCGCTCTGGCACCGCTGGGACCGGGTCAGGGAGGCCGACCATCCGGTGGCGTACGCGCGCGGGGTCGTCGCCAATCTGGCGCGCACCCGGATCCGCAGCGCGGTGCGCGAGCGGCGCCGCGTGGCCCTGTTCTGGGGACCGCGCAACGGCCGGGACGGGGACGCGGCCGAGGGGCCCGACGTGTCGGCGGTCGTGGACGTGCAGGGGGCGCTGCGCCGGCTCCCGTTCCGCAAGCGGGCGTGCGTGGTGCTGCGGCACGCCTTCGACCTCTCGGAGCGGGACACCTCGCTGGTGCTGGGGATCTCGGTGGGTACGGTGAAGAGCCAGACGTCGCGGGCCGTCGCGGAGCTCCAGCGGCTGCTGGGCCCGGACACGGACGCGGCGCAGGTCGAGGTGGCGGTCGCGGCGCGGCGCGGCGGAGGAGAGCGGTGAACGACGAGGAGCTTTCCGGCCGGCTGCGCGAGGCCGCCGAGGCCCACCGCCCGGACCGGGAGCGGATGCTGGCCCGGGTCGGGCGCGGGATGGAGGGGGCGCGCACGCCGTCCCGTGCGGTGCGTCCGCCGCGCCGTGCGACGCCGTGGCCGAGGGTCGTCGGGGCGACGGCCGCGGTCTGCGGGGTGCTGGCCTTCGGCGCGTTCGTCGTCTCCCCGGCCGACGGCAACGGCGGCGGGACGCGGGTGGCGGCGCCCCCGGCGTCCTCCCCGGCGCCGCCCTCCCCCGCGCCCACCACCCCTGCCCGGCCCCCCGCGCCCGGGGAGCTGCGCACCGAGGACGGCCCCCTGTGGACGGACGCGGTCGTCGATCCGCACAGCAACCCGTACTGGGCGCAGAGCGATGTCACGGTCAGGACGGCCGAGCCGCTGACCTCGCTCACCGTGGAGCTGCGGATCGCGCTGACCGGCGGGGTGAACACCACCGGGTCCTGGCGGTCGCTGCCGGAGGACGACTTCACCGTGTCGGCGACCGAGGACGGGGGCTTCCTCGTCTTCCGGTGGACGCTGAGGCCCGGCCGGACCGCGCCGGAGGGCACGCACACCTTCGCCGGGCAGTACAACCACGCCGAGGGCGCGCGGGACGCGTCGGGCGACTACGTGACCGTCCGCGCGGTCCGGGCCTCCGGTGAACGGGTCTCGGTGGGCGACCGGTTCGCACCGGCCCGCTGAGGCGGCGGGTCCGGCCCCGCCCTCCCCCGCGAGCCCCGCCGGTGGCGTCCGGCAGGGCTCGCGCCGTTCTCAGGCGTACGGATTCCAGTCACCCAGCCAGGCGGCCGGGGTGTGCAGTCGCGCCTCGGCGGCGGTCAGCAGCGGGCGGTTGGCGGGGACGGTGACGCGGGCGCCGGGTCCGGTGTTGCGGTACTCGGCGAAGCGCTGGTCCTGCCAGGGGAAGCCGGCCGACATGGTCCCGTAGGGCGCGTCGGTGTCGATGCCCGCGCCGAGCACGCTGTCGCGGACGGTCAGCATGGGGTGCGCGGTGACGTCGGACGAGGGGACCCAGGGGCGGGCCAGCTTGAAGTACCCGTCCGGGGCGGTGCTGGTGACACGGGAGCGCAGCACGAGGAAGCCGTGCGGATTGGCCCCGGCGGTGCTGGGCGCGAAGACGAAGCCGTAGGGGGCGGAGGCCAGGTCGGTGCGGGTGAGGGTGCGGAAGTGGCAGCGGTCCAGGACGGCGGTGGCGCGGCCGAAGACGAAGTCGACGTCCCCCTCCACGTAGCAGTCGCGGTAGTACTGCCGGGCGAAGGCGGCGAGGGAGGCGGAGTCGGCGTACAGCGTGTCCTGGTGGCCGAGGAAGCGGCAGCGGAGGAACGCCGAGCGGTCGCCGGTCGCCTTGAGGGCGACGGCCTGGGTGCCGGTGTACTCCGGGTGGTCGGCGCGCAGCCAGTCGTTGGCGAAGGTCAGCGCGTACGCGGTGAGTCCGGCGGGGCGGGCGGTGACGGTGGCGGAGCCGCTGGTGCCGTAGGTGCCCGAACCGTCGGGGCGGGGCGTGCCGTTGGCGTTGTCGTAGACGATCACGGTGTCGCGCGGGTCGCCGCTCGCGCCGATCAGGGTCAGTCCGGTGCGGTCGGCCGGGATGTCGACGGTCTCGCGGTAGGTGCCCGGGGCGATGACCAGGGTGCGGCCGGGGCCGGTAGCGGCGTCCACGGCGGCCTGGACGGTGGTGTGGTCCCCCCGTCCCCGGGCGTCGACGTAGAGCGTGCCGGCGTCCGCGCGGCGGGCGGGCGAGCCGTGGCGTCCGAAGGGGCGGGACGCGGGGAGGGCGCGGGCCTGCGCGGTGGGGGCGGCGAGCGCGAGGGCGGCGCCGCCGCCGGCGAACAGGGTCAGGGCACGGCGTCTGCTGGGCATGGGCGGTCCATCCTTTGCACGGTCGCGGGTGGGGCGTGGTGTGCGCGTACGGGACGCGCGGCGGGCCGGGGCCGGGGCCCGTCCGCTGCCACGTGGGCGGCGGACGGGCCCCGTCCCAAAGGGTCGGCCGGTCAGGCGCCGGGCATCCGGCCCGCGCCCGCCGAGACACCGACGACCAGCGGCACGAGGAGCGGGTGGTCGACGCGGGTGCGCAGGGACGGGCTCCAGCCGGCGCCCGAGGTGAGCTGCTCGGAAGGGACTCCGGCGTTGTGGACGGCGATGAGGTCGGTCCGACGGCCGTTGACGTAGTTGTCCCCGGCGGTCAGCGAGGACTCGGACCACTTCTTGAGGATCTTCGCCTGGTCGAACTCGCCGCTGAGGGAGAACGCGTTGTGCTCCGCGACGAGGTGGGACTCGGCCCCGATGCCGTAGGAGTAGCCGTAGACGCTGCCCCGGGTGGCGACGAAGTGGTTGTTGTAGGAGTCGACCTGGCCGAAGCGGACCCGGGGGGCGCGCTCGTTGAGGTCCTTGAAGAGGTTGTGGTGCAGGGTGACGCGGAGGCGGCCCCGGTCGGTCTCGCCGGCCTTGTCGCTGTTGCCGATCAGCATCGTCTTGTCGTGGTCCTTGAGGACGTTGTAGGACGCGGTGACGAGGTCGGCACCCTTGACGATGTCGAAGAGCCCGTCGTGCTGCTGGTAGAGCTCGTCGAAGTAGCGGGGCTGGTCGGCGTCGTCGCGGTCGCCGTCGCTGAAGGTGTTGTGGTCGACCCAGACGTGGTCGGAGCCGTGGACGACGAGGTTGTCGTACTCGGAGTTCCAGTGGCCGGTGTCCCCGTCGGTGGGGTCCCACTGGGGGAAGCAGTCGTAGGTGTCCTCGAAGGTGATGTTGCGGACGATGACGTTGGAGACGTTCTGGATCTGGATGCTGGCGCCGATGACCGTGGCGTCCTTGCCGACGCCGACGATGGTGGTGTTGGACGGCACGTAGACGTTGACGGCGGCCTTCTGGAGCTTGGCGGAGGCGAGGCGGGCGTCCTCCATCGGCCCGGACGGGACCTCCTCGCGGCCCCAGGTGTCCGGGTCGTAGGCGGCGAGGTACTTGTCCAGGGTGTAGCCGTCGGTCTGGTACGCCTCGCAGCCGATGGGGTTGCCCTCGGCGTCGGCGTTGCCGTGGACGGTGCCGTCGATCCTGATGATCTTCGGCGCGTCCCCGGCCTCCTCGAAGGCGGCGATGAGTTCGGCCCGGTTGGTCACGGTGTAGACGTGGTCGGGGGTGGCCGCCGCGCCTCCGGTGGTGGAGCCCTCGGCGGACGCCCAGCCGTCGCCCTGCGGGAGGACGGCGCGTTCGATGCCCCGGTGGTGGGCCGCGCCTCCGTTCGGGGCGGCCTGGGCGGGGACGGTCAGGGCGAGCGCCAGGGAGGCGCCGCCCATCACCAGGGCTATGGCGCGAGCATGACACATGCGTGCGGGCATGGCGGTTCCTTCGGTCGTGGGGTGATGAGCTGCTGAGGTGCTGGGGGTGGGTGTGCGGACGAGCGGGCGGGCGCGGTCTCAGACCGGCTGCGGCCAGGTGATCCACTCGGCGGGCACCGGATCGTCGGTGCGGCGCACCTCGCGCGGGGCGAGGACCCGGGCGGCGGTCAGGGCCCGCGCGGTGAGCCGCGCGACCTCGATGGCGCCTCGGGGCCGGAAGTGCGTGTTGTCCTGCCGGCCCTCGGGGTAGTTGGGCGACCGGCCGGGCTCCAGCCAGTTGAAGTACGACTGGGTGGCGTCCGGGCCCAGTTCCTGCCAGCGGGCGAGGGTGAGGGCCTGGAGGTCGAGCAGCGGGACGCCCTCCTCGGCGGCCAGCCGTCGCATCGCGTCCGGGTACGCGCCGTGGGTGGGCCTGGCCGTGCCGTCCGCCGCGAAACGGCGGCGCTCGACGGGGGTGAGCAGGACCGGCAGAGCGCGCCGGGCGCGCGCCCCGTCCAGGTACCGGCGCAGGCAGTCCGGGAAGGTGGTGTACGGATCGGTGCCGCGCGCCGGGTCGTCGGTCTTCTCGTCGTTGTGCCCGAACTGCACGAGCACGAGATCGTCCGGGCGGACCTCGTCGAGCAGGGCGTCGAGCCGGCCCTCGTCGATGAAGCTCTTGGAACTGCGGCCGTTCATCGCGTGGTTGGCGACGGCGAGGGTGCGGCCCAGGAAGAACGGCAGGGCCATGCCCCAGCCGGTCTCGGGCGCGGCGTCGGCGTACTTCTGGGCGGCCGTGGAGTCCCCGGCGATGTGCACGGTACGGGGGCGGGGCCGGCCGTTGCGGTCGTCGGCCGCGGCGGGCACGGCGTGGGCCGTGGCGAGGGCGAGGGGCAGGGCGGCCAGGGCGGCGGCGGTCTGCCTGCGGGTGAGTGACACGGTGAAGCTGCCTCTCTCGGGGTGCGTAGCGGGGCGTGCGCGGGCGCACGGCGGTACGGAGGCCGGGGCCGTGCGGGCGCGGGCCTTTCGAGGTGGGGGCCGGCGGCGGGACGGGTCCACCGCCGCCGGCCCCCGGTCACCGGGGTGTCGGGCGGGGTGGATCAGCCGTTGCCGATCTTCTTCCACTCCGCCTGGGCCTTGTTCAGCTCGTCCGCCATCTTGTCGAGGAACGCCTTGGCCGTGACCTTGCCGAGCAGCAGCTTCTGGAACTCGGGCTCGTTGTCCGCCTTGCTGATGTTGTTCCAGTCCGGCAGGTAGTACGGCAGCTGCACGATCTTGGTGGAACCGTCGGTGAGGGCCTTGGCGGCCAGCTCCGTCGGCTGGGCGGCGCTGATCCACGGGTCCTTGGCGGCCTCGGTGTTGGCCGGGATGGCGCCCGCGGACTCGTTCCACTTGCTGTTCGACTCGTGCGAGGCGGCGAACTCGATGAACTTCCAGGCGGCCGTCTTGTTCTTGCTGGACCGGAAGAGGCCGAGCCCGTCGACGGGGTTGGAGACCTGGACGCGGGTGCCGCCGTCACCGATCGGGTTGGGGATGCCGGCGAACTTGTCCTTGCCGAGGGCCTTCAGGTGGTCCTGGTAGGAGCCGAGGTTGTGGCTCAGCATGCCGATGGTGCCGGTGTCCCACTGGGCGACCATCTTGGTGAAGTCGTTGTTGACGTCGGCGGCGGGCGTCGTCTTCTTGTACAGCGCGGCGTACTTCTCCAGCGCGGCGACGTTCTTCGGGTCGTTGAGCGTCGTCTTGTCGCCGTTCCAGAACTCCGTGATGCCGGACTGGCCGTAGGCGGCGTCGATCGCCTGGGCGATGGAACCGGCGCCACCGCGGATGGTGTAGCCGAACTTGTTGTGCTTGGAGTCGGTGAGCTTCTCGGCCGCCTTGTAGAAGTTCGCCCAGGTGGTGGGCGCCTCCAGGCCGGCCGCCTCGAACAGGTCGGTGCGGTACCAGAGGGCGCCGTTGTTCGCGGAGGTCGGCACCGAGTACATCTCGTCGCCCCGGCCGGCCGCGTCCTTGACGCTCGCGACCATGCCCTCGACGAGCTTCCCGTCCAGGGAGGAGCCCTTGATCCGGTCGTTGAGCGGCTCCAGGGCCTCCTGGGAGACCATGTTGGCCAGGTAGGCGGTGCCCACGCCGCCGACGTCCGGCAGACCGCCGCCCGCGATGGCGGTGTCGTACTTGGACTGCACGTCCGCGATCGGGATCGGGACGTACTTGACCTTGATGTCCGGGTACTTCTTCTCGAAGTCCTTGATGATCTCGTTCCAGATCGCGGTGCGCGGACCACCGTTGTTGTCCCAGAAGGTGATCTCGCCCTTGCCGCTGCCCTCGGTGCCGGTGTCGCTGCCGTCGTCACCGCAGGCGGTGGCGGTCAGCACGAGCACCGCGGCCAGCGAGACGGCGGCCGTGGCCCGCCCGCGCCGCGTCTTCGAGATGTTCATGATCGGCTCTTCTCTCTCGTGTTCTCTCGGGTGGTGCGCGTGAGTGGGGGGTTCGGTGCTCCGCGCGGAACCGGCCGGCGGCCGGTCCCACGCCGTTCAGGCGGTGGTGCGGAACTCGGTGAAGCGGGCCGTGCCGGCCGGTCCGGTGCCGTCCGGCGCGGTGGCGAACAGCCCGAGCAGGGCGCCGACCCAGCGCCACGGCATCGCGGCGAAGACCTGGCCCGAGGGCCGGAACCCGGCCCCGTCCCCGGTGTCGGCGAAGAAGCGGCAGCGGGCCCCCGTGCCCACCTCGATCCGCAGCCGGACGCTCGCCCCCGGAGCCGGCCGGGCGTGGGCGGCGTCGCGTTCGCGCTCGGCGACGGACTCGGCGTAGCGGTGTACGAGCCGGACGCCGCCGCCCTCGTCCGGCGCCGCCCGCTCCAGCCCGATCCAGCTGAACGCGTCGCCCAGCACGGCCAGTCCGGCCTTGGCCCCCGGCACCTCGCTGCCGAGGCTCAGCTCCACCTCGGCGGTGAAGGTCTCGGCGGGCAGCCGCTGGACGAGCACCTGGGGCAGCGCCCGCAGATCGTGCGCGTGCCCGGTCCGTACGCAGCTGAGGAGCAGCCCGTCCCCGCCGTGCTCGACGGTCCAGCCGGGGCGCGGATTGGCGGTCCACTGCCACTGCCGGCCGTACCGGCCGCCGGGGAAGCTGTCGCTGCTCGCCGGGGCCGTGACGCTCTGTTCGGGGGCGGCCGGTTTGCGGTGCGCACGGACGGGTTCGCCCTCGTCCCCGATGACCGGCCAGCCGTCCCCGGCGTCCCAGCGCATCGGCTGGAGGTGCACGACCCGCCCGTAGGGACCGCGGTCCTGGAAGTGCAGGAACCAGTCCTCGCCGGAGGGGGTCGTCACCCAGCCGCCCTGGTGGGGGCCGTTGACGTCGGTGGAGCCCTGGGCGAGGACGACGCGCTCCTCGTACGGTCCGAAGAAGTCCCGGGAGCGGAAGGCGCCCTGCCATCCGGTGGACACCCCGCCGGCCGGGGCGAGGATCCAGAACTCGCCGTCGCGCCGGTAGAGCTTGGGGCCCTCCAGGGTGAACCAGCCGGGGATGGTGTCGGCGTCGACGAGCGTCTTGCCCTCGTCGAGGAGTTCGCGTCCGTCGGGGCTCATCCGGTGGCCGGTGAGCCGGTTCTTGATCCCGGAGCGGGACTTGGCCCAGGCGTGCACCAGATAGGCCTCGCCGGTCTCCTCGTCCCAGAGCGGGCAGGCGTCGATCAGGCCCCGGCCCGCCTTGACCAGGTGCGGCGTGGTCCAGGGGCCGCGGATGTCCTGGGCGCTGATCTGCTGGATGCCGTGGTCGGGGTCGCCCCAGAAGATCCAGAACCGGCCGGCGTGGTGGCGCAGCGACGGCGCCCACACCCCCCGGTCGTGGCGGGGCGCGGCGAAGTCGGCGGCCGGCTCCAGCCGGTCCAGGGCATGGCCGATGAGCGTCCAGTTGACCAGGTCGCGCGAGTGCAGCAGGGGCAGTCCGGGGACCCGGCCGAAGCTGGAGGCGGTGAGGTAGTAGTCGTCGCCGACGCGCACCACGTCGGGGTCGGACCAGTCGGCGTTCAGCACCGGGTTGCGGTAGGTGCCGTCGCCCCGGTCGGCGGTCCAGGGGCGGGTGGTGGCGGTGCTCACGCGGTCACCGCCCGGCGGGCGAGGGCAGCGGCGGCGGCGCGGTCGAGCCGCCCGTCGGCGACGACGGTGACGACGCGGCGCACGACGGTGGCGCCCGCCGGTACGGACAGGCGCCGGTCGGCGGCGAGGGAGGAGCCGACGCCCGGGTACTCGGCGCCGCGGACGAACCACGGGTCGCGGCGGGTCTCCCCGGTCGCCCCGGCGAAGACCAGGGTCCAGCCGTCGCCGCTCATCGCGATCCAGTCGGCGGCCCGCCCGTGGACGGCCTCCTCGCCCTCGCCGTCCTCGGTGAACACGAGGGGGGCGTCCGGTTCCTTCGGCGCGCGCCAGAAGAAGCCGCCGTAACCGGCCCCGGGGCGTCCGTTGGTGGCCGGGCTGCCGATCGACAGCTCGCTCGCGCCCCGGTTGGTGAGCGAGAAGGAGAAGTCCAGCGCCCAGGCGGTGTCCCCGAGCGCGACGGTCGCGACCGTGCGGTGCTCGCGCAGCAGCTCGGTCCCCTCGGCCTCCCAGCTCAGCTCCTCCACGAAGCCGTCCGGGTCGCGGAGTTTCCAGCCCAGGTGGCGCTGGACGCCGTGGTTGTCGAGCGCGGTGGGTCCCCGGCCCCGGACGAAGGTGCGCCCGCCCCAGAAGTTGTACCCGGCGACGTCCGGCACGGCGACGGAGGCGCCGAGGTGGTGGACGTGGTCGGCGGGGCGTTCCTCGGTGACGCGGGTGCCGCCGAGCGTGGTGACCGGGTGGAGATAGGGGCGGCCGTCCTCGGCCGGCCCGCGCGTGTAGCGGCCGACGGGGCGGCCGGCGCAGCTCAGCAGGGCGGTGGTGGTCGTGGTCACGGTGAGCTCACCTCGGTAGGGAGTGCCCAGGGGGCGCCTAGTTCGGAGAAGAGCGTGAGGGTGTCGGCGCCGGCCGCGACCAGGGCGTCGATGCCGCGCACGACCCGGCGGGTGGTGCCCGGGTCGGTGCCGGGCGCGGTGTGCCAGGTGCCGTCCGGCAGGGGGCGCGGTTCGGGGGCGGTCCGTACGGCCTCGACGACCTCCATGAACGCGCCGGTGCGGTGCGGCGGTACGAGCAGCGGGGTGTCCCCGGTCAGATGGGCGACCAGGTTCTCCAGCAGGTCGGTCCGGCCGTGGACGGTCTCCTCGGGGCCGTGTCCGGCGCGCTGGACGAGGACGCGGTCCTGCTTGTACCAGAAGGTGACGCGGCCCCGGTCGCCGTGGACGATCACATAGGGTTCCCCGGCCTGTTCGGCGCAGAGGGTCACGGCGGCGGTGACCGGGATCCCGGCGGTGGTGGTGATCCGGACGCACGAGGTGTCGTCGGCCTCGATGGCGTGGGCGCGGAAGAGTTCGGTCTCGATGGAGGCGACCTCGTGCGCGGTGCCGTCGCCGGCGAGCGCCAGGGCGGTGGCGACGGCGTGGGCGAGCGGGTTGGTCAGCACGCCGTCGACGACGTCGGTCTCCCCGATCCTGCGCCGCCCGGCCCAGGGGGCCCGCCGGTAGTAGGCGTCGTCGCGGACCCAGGCGCCGGCGGCCCCGTAGCCGAGGACGGTGCCGAGGGCGCCGCCGTCCACCAGGTCCCGGATGGCGGGCACGGCGTGCGAGCCGAAGGACTGGAAGCCGATCTGGCAGGCGGTGCCGGCCTCGCGCACCCCGGCGAGGATGCGTTCGAAGTCGGCGCGGGAGGCGGCGGGGGGCTTCTCCAGGAGGAGGTGGACGCCCCGGGCGGCGGCGGTGAGCGCCAGTGCGGTGTGGGTCTGGATGGGGGTGCAGATGACGGCGGCGCGGGCCCCGGTGGAGTCCAGGAGCGCGCCGAAGTCGTCCGACTGGGCGGGGGGTTCGCCGGCGAAGCCGGCGAGTTCGGTGGCGTCCAGGGGCCGCAGCTCGCAGATTCCGGCGAGCCGGACGAGGCCCTGGTGCTGGAGGCGGCGGATGTTGGCGAGGTGCCAGCGGCCGTGGCCCCGGGCGCCCGCCAGGACGATCGGGACGGGGGTGGCGGTGGGGGGCAGCGAGGTCATGTCCGTCACCCCTTCACGGCGCCGGCGCTGAAGCCGGTGATCAGCCACTTCTGGATGAAGGCGAAGACGATCACCACGGGGACCGCGGCGATGACTCCGCCCGCGGCGAGCGCGCCCAGGTCGACGCTGTCCGCGCCGATGAGGGTGTTCAGGCCGACCGGGATCGTCTGCTTGTCCTGTTCGCTGAGGAACATCAGGGCGAACAGGAAGTGGTTCCAGCTGTGCACGAAGGCGAAGGAGCCGACGGCGATGAGTCCGGGGCGCAGCAGCGGCAGGACGACCGCGCAGAAGGCCCGGAAGCGCGAGCAGCCGTCCACCCAGGCGGCCTCCTCCAGGGAGGGCGGCACGTTCTTGATGAATCCGCTGATCAGGATGATGGAGAGCGGCAGTTGGAAGACCGTCTCGGCGATGACCACGCTGCCCAGCGAGTTGATCATCTGGAGGTTCTTGAAGATCTCGAAGAGCGGGACGAGCATCAGCGCGCCGGGGATGAACTGCGAGCAGAGCAGCGCCAGCATGAAGCCGCCCTTGATCCTGAAGTCGAAGCGGGCGAGCGCGTAGCCGCCGGCCAGGGCGACGAGGGTGGTGCAGACCAGGGTGCAGACCCCGACGATCATGCTGTTCTGGAAGAAGACGGCGAAGCTGCGTTCGTTCCAGACCTTGGAGAAGTGCTCCCCGGTCATGGGCCACGGCACCAGCGAGGTGGAGCCGGCGGGGCGCACGGCGAAGAGGAACATCCAGTAGAACGGGACGAGGGTGAAGACCAGGTAGATGCCGAGCGGGACGTAGATCTGCCAGCGCGGGACGTCGTCGAAGGCGCGTTCGCGGCCGGGCCGGGGCCGGCGGCGCGGGGGGCGCGCGGCGGGGTCCGGGGCAGGTGGGCGGGTGGTGTCGGTGCCGTTCTTCTCGGCGAGTGCGGCAGTCACTTGTGGTCGCCTCCGAACTTGCTCAGGCGCAGATAGACGATCGAGCAGAAGAGGAGGATCACGAAGGCGACGGTGGTGAGCGCCGAGGCGTAGCCGAAGTCGTGCCCCTCGATGCCGGTGTTGGCGACGTAGAGCGGCAGGGTGGTGGTCTCGCCGGCCGGTCCGCCGCCCGTGAGGGTGTAGAGGAGGTCGACGTTGTTGAACTCCCAGACCCCGCGCAGCAGGGTGGAGAGGATGATCGCGTCCCTGAGGTGGGGCAGCGTGATGTGGAAGAACTGGCGCATCCGTCCGGCGCCGTCGACGGCCGCCGCCTCGTACAGCTCCTTGGAGACGGACTGGAGGTCGGCGAGGATGAGGATGGCGAAGAAGGGGACGCCGCGCCAGAGTTCGGCGACGGTGGCGGCCCAGAAGACGGTGCCGGTGTCGGAGAGCACCGACGTGCCGTACTCACCGATCCCGGCGTCCGCCAGGTACCGGCTGAAGCCGGTCGAGGAGTTGTACAGCAGGATCCAGATGGTGCTGGTCAGCACCCCGGAGACGGCCCAGGGCGAGAAGACCATGGCCCGGGAGATGCCCCGGCCGATGAAGGTCTGGTTGACGATCAGGGCGAGTCCGAGGCCGAGGGCGAGCTGGAGCGCGACCTGGGTGACCACCCACTGGGCGCTGAAGCCCAGCGTCGTCCAGAACTGGTCGTCCTCGGTGAAGATCCGGGTGAAGTTGTCCAGGCCCGCGAAGCCGTTCCGCCACGGCTTGGTGACGTTGTAGTTCTGCAGGCTGTAGTAGAAGACGCTGAGCACCGGATAGGCGATGAAGCCCAGCATGAGCAGCCCCGCCGGGGCGATCAGCAGATACGGCAGGCTGCGGGGGTTCGCGGAGCGGCGCCTGGGCACCTTGGGCGGTGTGGCCGCGGCGGAGGCTTGGGCCATGACACGTCTCCGTTCTCTCTGTGCGGGGGTGCACGGTGGTGCTGAGGGTGCGTGAGGGTGAGGTGGTGCGGGACGTACGTGTGGTGTGCGCGGTGCGTGGTGCGTGTAGTGCGCAAGCGCTTGCCGCATGGCGTTCGGTATGCCGAACGAGGCGGAGCGCCCGAATTCCGTGGGCCCGTTCAGCCGGCGTACGGATCGGGGACTTCTCCCGGCCGGGCCAGGAAGGCGAAGTCGCAGCCGGTGTCGGCCTGGGTGATCTGGTCCTGGTACAGCGCCCCGTAACCGCGCCCGTACCGGGCGGGCGGCGGGGTCCACTCGGCCCGGCGGCGGTCCAGTTCCTCCTCCGGTACGTCGAGGCTCAGCAGCCGCGCCCCGACGTCCAGGGTGATCGCGTCGCCGGTCCGTACGAGGGCGAGGGGCCCGCCGACGAAGGACTCGGGAGCGATGTGCAGCACGCAGGCGCCGTAACTCGTCCCGGACATCCGGGCGTCGGAGATCCGCACCATGTCCCGGACGCCCTGCTTCAGCAGATAGTCGGGGATCGGCAGCATGCCGTACTCCGGCATCCCGGGACCGCCCTTGGGGCCGGCGTTGCGGAGCACCAGGACATGGTCCGGAGTCAGGGCCAGAGCCGGGTCGTTGATGGTCCGCTGCATCTCCTTGTAGTCGTCGAAGACGACTGCGGGGCCGGTGTGGCGCAGCAGGTGCGGTTCGGCGGCGATGTGCTTGATGACGGCCCCGTCCGGGCAGAGGTTGCCGCGCAGCACCGCCACCCCGCCCTCGTCCGCGAGGGGGTTGGAGCGCTCCCGTATGACGTCGTCGTTGTGCACGAGCGCCCCGTCGAGCTGTTCGCGCAGCGTGTCGTGGGCGACCGTGGGCCGGTCCAGGTGCAGCACGTCCGCGATCCGGGCCAGGAAGCCGGGCAGCCCGCCCGCGAAGTGGAAGTCCTCCATCAGGTACTTTCCGCCGGGGCGCAGATTGGCCAGCACCGGCACGGTGCGGGCGATCCGGTCGAAGTCGTCCAGGCTGAGCTTCACCCCGGAGCGGCCGGCCATGGCGATCAGATGGATGACCGCGTTGGTGGAGCCGCCGAGCGCGAGGACGGTGGCGACGGCGTCCTCGTACGCCTCCGCCGTGAGGATCCGCGAGAGCCTGCGCTGCTCCCACACCAGGTCGACGATCCGCAGCCCGGAGGCGGCGGCCATCCGGTCGTGGCCGGAGTCCACGGCCGGAATGGACGAGGCCCCGGGAACGGTGACGCCCAGCGCCTCGGCGGCGGCCGTCAGCGTGGACGCGGTGCCCATCGTCATGCAGTGGCCGGGAGAGCGGGCGAGGCCGCTCTCCAGTTCGCCCATCTCGCAGTCGCCGATGAGTCCGGCCCGCTTGTCGTCCCAGTACTTCCACATGTCGGTGCCCGAGCCGAGCACCTCGTTGCGCCAGTGGCCCGGCAGCATCGGCCCGGCCGGTACGAAGACCGTCGGCAGGTCGACGGAGGCGGCGCCCATGAGCAGCGCCGGCGTCGACTTGTCGCAGCCGCCCAGCAGCACCGCCCCGTCCACCGGGTAGGAGCGCAGCAGCTCCTCGGTCTCCATCGCCAGCATGTTGCGGTAGAGCATCGGGGTCGGCTTCTGGAACGTCTCCGAAAGCGTGGAGACGGGGAACTCCAGCGGGAAGCCGCCCGCCTGCCAAACCCCGCGCTTGACCGCCTGGGCGCGGTCGCGCAGGTGGACGTGGCAGGGGTTGATGTCGGACCAGGTGTTGAGGATCGCGACGACCGGCTTGCCCAGGTGCTCCTCGGGGAGGTAGCCGAGCTGGCGGGTGCGGGCCCGGTGGCTGAACGAGCGCAGCCCGTCGGTGCCGTACCACTGGTGGCTGCGCAGCTCCTCGGGAGCGATGCGGCCGGTCATATGGACCACCCGGCGATCTCGTCGGCCACCTCGGCGCGCTGGGCCTCGGGCAGCACCCGGCTGGGCGGGCGCACCGCGCGGTCGCACAGTCCGAGCGAGGCCAGGGCCTCCTTGACGACGGTGACGTTGTTGGCGGACTGCCGGTCGGCGCGCAGTTCCTCGAAGCGGCGGATGCGCTCCCACACCTTCATCGCGGCCGCGTGGTCGCCGGCCCGCAGCGCCTCCAGCATGGCCAGGGAGACGCCGGGCGCCACGTTGACGAGGCCGGAGGTGAAGCCGGTGGCGCCGGCCGAGAAGTAGGAGGGGGCGTACAGCTCGGCGAGGCCGGCCACCCAGACGAACCGCTCCAGCCCCGCGTCCCGGGCGAAGGCGGCGAAGCGCGCGGCGTCCGGGACGGCGTACTTGACGCCCACCACATTGGGGCAGCTGTCGGCGAGCGCCGCCAGGCAGGAGCCGTCGAGGTGCGGATTGCGGATGTAGGGGACGACCCCGAGTCCGGGGACCGCCTCGGCGATCGCCCGGTGGTAGTCGATCCAGCCGTCCTGCGAGACGTACGGGTGGACGGGCTGGTGCACCATCACCATCGCCGCCCCGGCGTCCCGGGCGTGCTCGGCGGCGGCGACCGCGGTCGGCACGTCGTGCCCCACCCCGACCAGGATCGTGGCGCGGTCCCCGGCCTCGTCGATGGTCAGCTCGGTGACGGTGCGCCGCTCCTCGGGGGTGAGGGCGTAGAACTCCCCGGTGTTGCCGTTCGGGGTGAGGATGCGCACGCCGCCGTCGAGGAGCCTCCGCAGCAGGGCGCGGTGCCGGGCGGTGTCGATGGTGCCGTCCTCGGCGAACGGGGTCACCGGGATCGCCACGACATCTGCGAGGGCCGCCTTGAGCGGGGTGAGGTCCATGCGGACAGGCCTTTCGTCGGTGTGCCGGTTCACGCCGCGTCACCCCCGTCTTCGTCGTCGGGGAACGCGCGGCGGACGAACGACGCGATGTGGTCGTGCAGAGCCCGGACCGCCGCGTCCGCGTCGGCGGCCAGCGCGAGCCGCAGGATCTCCCGGTGCTCGGCCGCCTCCCGCTCCCAGGACGGGTTGGCCGACCAGGCCACGGTCGACACCAGGGCGGCCTGGTCGCGGACCTCGTCCAGCATCCGGGCCAGCAGCGGGTTGCCGCAGGGCAGGTAGAGCGCCCGGTGGAAGTCCCGGTTGGCCAGCGAACGGTCGGCCTGGTCGCCCGAGGAGTCGGCCCGCTCCAGCGCCTCCTGGGCCTCGTCGAGCGAGGCCCTGCGGGTGATGGAGCGGCGCAGCGCCTCCGGTTCGAGGAGCAGTCGTACGTCGTACACCTCGCGGGCCATGGTCGCGTCCACGAGGCGTACGGTCGCGCCCTTGTACTGGCTCATGACGACGAGCCCGGTTCCGGCGAGCGTCTTGAGCGCCTCGCGGACGGGGGTCTTCGACACCCCGAACCGCGCGGCGAGTTCGGTCTCGACGAGCGCCTGCCCTGGTGTCAGCTGCGCCGTGAGGATCGCGTGCTTGATCGCCTCCAGCACGTACTGGGTGCGGGACGGAATCGGGGTGGGCGCAAAGGTCATGAGTGAAGGGCTCTCGCATCTCGCGTATCGCGTCTCATATATGACGTACGAAGTACGACGCGATGAAGCTAGAGGCGCCGGGAATGTTTCGTCAACGCTTCTCGCAGAAGAACTTCGCGGAACGCGGCGACTTCCCTACCCCGCCCCCGGACCGGACCCGCGCGGCCCCTTCCGTCTAGGGCATCCGCCCGATGCCCGCCCCGGGCCTCGGCCCGCAGCCTGGCTGCGTAACGGACGCGCAGGTCAGGGAGGTTCGCATGGATACGGTGGCGGGGTCGGCGGCACGGCGGGTCCTGGGGGACCGGACGGCCGCGCTGTTCCTCACGGCGGTCGTCGTCTCGGGATTCGGCAGCTCCGCGATGACGCTGGCGGTCGGCGTCTGGGTCAAGTCGCTGACGGGGTCCAGCAGTCTGGCGGCGCTCGCCCTCTTCGCGGTCTGGCTGCCGGTCCTCTTCGGGCCCCCGCTCGGCGCGCTCGCGGACCGACTGCCCCGCAAGGCCCTGCTCGTCGCGTCGAACCTGGTCATGGCCGTGCTGCTGACCACCCTGACCGCCGTGGACTCGGCCGGGCGGGTCTGGCTGCTGTTCGCGGTCCTCGTGGTGTACGGAACGGGCTCCGTCCTCACCGACGCGGCCGAATCGGCCCTGGTCGCCCGGGCCGTGGAGACCAGGCTGCTGGGGGACTTCAACGGCCTGCGGATGACCGCCAACGAGGGCATGAAACTGATCGCGCCCCTGACCGGCGCGGCACTCTACGCCCGGTACGGGGGCGGCGCGGTGGCGCTCCTGGACGCCGCGTCCTTCGTGCTGGCCGCCGGACTGTACGCCCTGCTCAGGACGCGCGGGAGGGCCCGGGACGCCGCGCGAACGGACCGGCGGGGCGGCTGGGCGACGGGGCTGCGCCGCATCCGGGGGTCGTCCACGCTGCGGCCCCTGGTCCTCGCCGCGGGGGCCACCATGCTCTGCGCCGGCCTCAACGGGGCCACGCTGTACGCCGTCCTGGACCGCACCCTGGACCGCTCCCCCACGTACGCCGGCGTGCTGTCCGCCGTCCAGGGCGCCGGGTCCGTCGCGATCGGGCTGCTCGCCGGACCTCTCCTGCGCCGGCTGCCGGAGCGGGTCTTCGCGGCGGGAGGCACCGCGGTGTTCGGGGTGGCGGTGGTGCTGCGCGCGGTGCCGGACGACACGGTGGCCCTGGCCGCCTGCGCGCTCATCGGGGCGGGCCTGCCCTGCGTCCTGATCGCCGCGATGACGGCCGTCCAGCGGGAGACCCCGGACGCGGTCCTCGGCCGGACGTCCGCGACCGCCGGCACGCTGATGATGGCCCCGAACGCCGCCGCGCTGGCCCTCGGGGCGGGGCTGGTCGCCGTGACGGACCTCCCGGTCCTGCTGTCCCTGATCGGCGCGGCGGCCCTGCTGACCGCCGCGCTGCTGGCCCCGGGCCGGCGGGGTCGTGCCGCCGCCGGCCCGGGGCCGTCAGCCGCCGAGGTGTGACAGGACCGCGCGGACCGACGCGAGGTCGGGGTCCGAGGCCAGGCCCGCGTGGTACAGGCGCAGTTGGTTCGCGCCGAGCGAGACGGCGTGCGCCGCGTCGCGCTCCAGGGTGTCCGGGCTGCCGCCCATCCCCCCGACCACGGTGAAGTTGGCCGCGACGACGCCCGCCCGCCCGGCGAACGGGGCGAGCACCGCCGCCCGCGCCGCCTCCCCGCCCGTGCAGGGCAGCACCACACCGTCGGTCACGGACAGGATGTGCCCGGCGTCGACCCCGACGTTGGCACCGCAGCGGTGCGGGGCGGGGTCCGCGTGCAGCAGCACCTGGAAATCCGGCGCGGCGGCGGCCCGCACGGCGGCGACCACCGACTCCTGGAGCCCCCGCGCCACTTCGGTGCGCCAGGAGAGCGTGACGGCCGCGAGGTCCGCGCCGAGCAGCTTCTCCACCCCGTCCCGGCCGGCCCCCGCGTCGCCGTCGCCGGCCCAGACCGGCTCCAGCGCCCGGCGCACGGCGCGCCCCAGCTCCTCGGCGTCGAGCCCGTGCGCACCGTATCCGGCCCGGCAGGCCGAGCAGAAGCACAGCGACATCAGGTACTGCGCCGCGTCGCCGAGTCCGACGCCCGCGACTTTGTCGTGCGCGTGCAGATGGGCGAATCCGTACCAGCCGCAGGACTCCAGCTCGGTGCCCCCCGCCCCCGCGCGCGGCGCCGCCTCCGCCGCCAGCTCCACCAGATAGGCCCGCACCTCGGGCCGCGCCACGCAGGGCGCCCACGGATACCGGTCCCCGTACGCGTTCACCACGGAGGTGTCCGGATGCTCGGATCCCAGCCGCGAGTTGTGCGCGAGCACCACCCAGCTGTGCACGTCCAGACCGGCCCCGGCCAGCGCCTCGGCGGCCTCCGCGTAGGCGTCCCCCGACGCCACCCAGCCCTGCGCGTAGGGGCGCAGCGTCCGCCCCTCCCAGCGTGCCGGGTCCGGCGGATAGAGCACCGCCGCGTGCTCGGCGGTGACGATGCGGTGGCGGGGGTGACGCGGGGTCAGCGCCCGGGTGGAGTGGTAGGCGGAGGCCAGTGTCACCTGCGGGACGCCCAGCTCCGCGATCCTGTCGGCGGCGCCCGGGTCCCCGACGACGTCCCAGGGGTAGAGGAAGACCGAGGCCCTCATCCGCGCGCCCCCGCTTCCCCGCCGTCCAGCAGGGCCCTGCCTGCCGCGATGATCTCCGTCAGCTCCTTGATGTGCACGGCCGGCGGCTCGGTGAGCGGGCTGCGGACCTCCCCGACCTCCAGGCCCTGGAGCCGGACGGCCGCCTTGACCAGCGAGACGGCGTACCCGCGGCCCTTCGCCCGCAGTTCCACGAGCGGGCGGTAGAACGCGTCGAGCAGCGCGTTGACACGGCTGTCGTCACCGGCCTCCAGCGCCCGGTAGAAGGCCAGCGCGATGTCCGGGGCGAAGGCGAAGACGGCCGAGGAGTAGAGCCTGACGCCGATGCCCCGGTAGGCGAGGCCCGTCAGCTCCGCGGTCGGCAGCCCGTTGAAGTACAGGAAGTCCTCGCCCGGGAGTCCGGTGCGGACGGCGCTGACGATCCGCTGCATCAGGTCCAGGTCGCCGTAGCCGTCCTTCAGCCCGATGATCCCGGGGGTCCGGGCCAGGGCGACCACGGTCTCCGGCGTGAACACGGCGTTGTCGCGCTGGTAGACGATCGTCTCCAGCCCGGTCGCCCCGGCGAGCGCCGTGTAGTGGGCGAGCAGCCCCTGCTGGTCGGCGACGACCAGGTACGGCGGCATGGCGAGCAGCCCGTCGGCGCCGGCCTCCTCCGCGAGCTTCGCGAACCGCACGGCCAGGGCGGTGCCGTAGCCGGCGCCGGCGACGACGGGGACCTCGCCCGCGGTCTCCTCGACGGCGGCGCCGACCAGGAGGCGGAACTCCTCCGGCGTCAGGGCGTGGAACTCCCCCGTCCCGCAGCAGGCGAACACGGCCGCCGCGCCGGCGTCGACACCGGCCCGCACGTGCGCGCGAAAGGCGTCGAGATCGACGGAACCGTCCGGTCCATACGCGGTGACGGGGAAGAACAGAGGCCCGGCGACGGCGGTGAGCCGGGCGGCGAGAGGGGCTGAGGTCACGGGGCGCTCCCTGAGCGGCTTCAGGCGTGCACGTTTCTGATTAACGTCCACATTCATGAACGCCTTCACGCTAGAGCAGAGGCCCGACGGGGTCAAGGCACCCACGGGCGCCCTGCGGGCTGCGGGTGGGGGTGCGCCTCTGTCCGGTGGGTGGGGGTGGTGCCCCTCCGGGGAGACTCCTCAGAAATGGCGTGCGCACCCAGGTCCGAACAGTGGGCCGGGTCGTACGCCATTTCCTGCGGGGACTCCCCTGCGCGCCCCCACCCGGCCGGTTCCGCGTCTTCCCCCCGGTGGAACCCGAGACCCACGAAGGCGCCCCGCCGGTTACCGCCCCCCGCCGGCGAATCCCCGGGCCGCAGACGCAGAACCGGCCGGGTCCGGGGGCGTGCAGGGGAGTCCCCGCAGAACGACGAACACAGACCGGGGTACGTATCCGTCGTGCCCGCACGTTCGTCGTTCGAGGAGACGCCCCGGAGGGACCCCGGACCCCACACGACGACCCTGGGCGCACCCCACGGGAAACCCGCACAAACAAGCCCGTCCGGCGATTGAGGACGGAACCCCGAGCACGGAGCACCCCGCACCCCACGGGAAACCGCAGCCCCTTGACGCCACCCCCCACCGCTCCCTAACTTGTCCACGCATGTGAACCCCATCCAAGGACCCGGCGAGCAAAGCCGCCCCCGTACCGAGGAGCCCCCGTATGCCCGCCCCCCGCACCGTCCTGCTCACCGGCGCCGCCGGCGGCCTCGGCACCCTGATGCGGGAACTGCTGCCCGCCCACGGCTACACGCTCCGGCTGCTCGACATGGTCCCGATCGAGGGCGAACCGGACGCGATCACCGCCGACCTCGCGGACAAGGAGGCGCTGCGCGAGGCCGTACGGGGCGTCGACGCGATCATCCACCTTGCGGGCATCTCGTTGGAAGCCTCGTTCGACAAGATCCTCAGGGCGAACATCGAGGGTACGTACAACCTGTACGAGGCCGCGCTGGCGGAGGGCGTACGGCGGATCGTGTTCGCCTCCTCCAACCACGCGGTCGGCTTCACGCCCCGCCCGCTCCCGGGCGACCCGCTGATTCCGATCGACACCCCGCGCCGCCCGGACACCTTCTACGGACTGTCGAAGTCGTTCGGGGAGGACCTGGCGCAGCTCTACTGGGACCGGCACGGACTGGAGACCGTCTCGGTGCGCATCGGCTCCTGCTTCCCGGAGCCGACGTCGGTGCGGATGCTGTCGGTGTGGATGAGCCCGGCCGACGGGGCCCGGCTCTTCGACGCCGCGCTCACGGCGGAGAACGTGGGGCACACCGTGGTCCACGGGTCCTCGGACAACACCCGGCTGTGGTGGGACCTGACGTCGGCCCGGTCGCTGGGGTACGCGCCGCAGGACGATTCGGAGGAGTTCGCGGAGAAGCTGATCGCCGAGCAGGGCGAACTGGACCCGGACAATCCGGATCACGCCCGTCTCGGCGGGCACTTCTGCACCCACCCGCCGCTCTGGCCGCACTGAGCGTCCACCGCGTCCGCCCTGTCCACCGCGTCCGCCCCGTCCACGGCGGGCACACCGCACCCCGCGCCCCGCGCCCCCGAGGCCGCTGCCGCCGTCCGGGCGAAGGAGCCGGAAGGTAAGGGAACGGCAAAGCCGGGTCGTTCGTTACGTCGGACATGACCGCAATGACACCTGGCTCGAACCTTCCCCTCCCCGCCGTCCGCGTGGCGGTGGACGTCGCCGCTCCCGTGCGGCTGGACGTCTCGGGCCTGCTGCTCACCGCCGACGGCAAGGTGCGCTCCGACGACGACTTCATCTTCTACAACCAGCCCGCCGGTCCGGGCGTGACGTACCGCTCCGGCGGTGGCAGCGCGCCCGACGCGATCGTGGTGGACACGGCCGCGGTGCCGCCCGCCATCGAGAAGATCGTCGTCACGGCGAGCCCGGACGGGGCGGGCCAGACCTTCCAGGGCATCGAGCCGACGGCGACCGTGCGCAACGCGGACGACGGCACGCCGCTGGCCTCGTTCACCCCGCCCCAGCTGGGCGCGGAGACCGCACTGGTCGTCATGGAGGTCTACCGGCGCGGCGGCGCCTGGAAGGTCCGGGCGGTGGGCCAGGGCTATGCGAACGGGCTGGCCGGCATCGCCACGGACTTCGGGGTCTCGGTGGAGGAGGAGCCCGCGGCGGCCCCCGCCCCGGTCGCACCCCCGGTGGCGGCGCCCGCCCCGGTCGCGCCCCCGGTGGACCCCAGGGTCCCCGCTCCTCCGGTCCCGCAGGCACCGCCCGCCGCCCCGCCCGCGCCCCCGGCCGCCGCCCCCGGGCGGATCAATCTGGACAAGGGCCGGGTCAGCCTGCGGAAGAACGAGACGGTGTCCCTGGTCAAGGGCGGCCGACCGCTGCTCTCCCAGGTCAAGATGGGGCTCGGCTGGGAGCCCGCGTTCCGGGGCAAGGACATCGACCTCGACGCCTCGGTGATCGCCTTCGGCCCCAACCGCAACCACCTGGACAGCTGCTACTTCGGCAAGCTCACCATTCTCAAGGGGGCGATCAAGCACTCCGGGGACAACCTCACGGGCGAGGGCGCGGGCGACGACGAGGTGATCGTCGTCGATCTGGGCCGGATCCCCCAGAAGGCGACGGGGCTGGTGTTCACCGTCAACTCGTTCACCGGCCAGAAGTTCACCGAGGTCGCCAAGGCGTACTGCCGGCTGCTCGACGCGGCCACCGGCGAGGAGCTGGTCCGCTTCGACCTGACCAACGCCGAGCCGCAGACGGGCGTGATGATGGCCAAGCTGATCAGGCAGTATTCGGGCGAGTGGGAGATGACGGCCATGGGCGAGTTCGTGAAGTCGCGGACGGTGCGCGGCATGGTGAAGCCGGCCGCCCAGGCCCTGTAGGGCTGCGCGTGGTCCGCGGGTGCCCGGCCCCGCCCGCCGCTGGGCACCCGCGGACCGCACGGGGTCCTACTTGTTGTGCTGGCGCTTCCAGGGACCCGTGATGGCCACCATGATGCCGGGGGTCTGGATGTTGGCGAACAGCGTCCTGCCGTCGGGCGAGAAGGTGACGCCGGTGAACTCGCTGTACTCCGGGTCGTCGGCGGAGCCGATGTTCAGCTCGTTGCGGGCGATCGGGTAGGTGCGGCCGCTCTCCGTCGCCCCGAAGAGGTGCTGGATGCCGTCGCCGTCCTCGGCGATGACGAGTCCGCCGTAGGGCGAGACGGTGATGTTGTCCGGTCCGTCGAAGGCGCCGTCCTTGGACGGGTCGGCGTTGACGCCGAGGAGCACCTTCAGGGTGAGGGTGCGCCGCTTGGGGTCGTAGAACCAGACCTGTCCGTCGTGCTGGACGGGGCTCTCGGCGCGGGCGAACGAGGAGACGATGTACGCGCCGCCGTCACCCCACCACATGCCTTCGAGCTTGCGGGCGCGGGTGATCTCCTTGTCGCCGAACTGCTTGCGCGTGGAGACGGTCCGGGCGTCGCGGTCGGGCACGTCGACCCAGTCCACGCCGTACACGGTGCCGATCGCCGTGGCACGGGAGAGGTCGTCGACGAACCGGCCGCCCTTGTCGAAGCACTTGAACGCCTGGAGGACACCGGCGTCGTCGGCGAGGGTGCGGAGCTTGCCCCGGCCGTGCTTGAAGCCGTGCGGCGGAACCCAGCGGTAGAGCAGCCCGTTGGGGCCGGAGGCGTCCTCGGTGAGGTAGGCGTGGCCCTGCTTGGGGTCGATGACGACGGCCTCGTGCGCGTACCGGCCGAACGCCTTGATCGGGCGCGGGTCGCGGTTGGCGCGCTTGTCGTAGGGGTCGACCTCGAAGACGTAGCCGTGGTCCTTGAGCAGGCCGTTCTTGCCGGCCTTGTCCTCGGTCTCCTCGCAGGTGAGCCAGGTGCCCCACGGGGTGGCGCCGCCGGCGCAGTTGGTGGAGGTGCCGGCGATGCCGACCCATTCGGCGGTGCGGCCGTCGCGGCGGGTCTCCACGACCGTGCAGCCGCCCGCGGCGATCGGGTCGTAGACCAGGCCGTCGGTGAGCGGGACGGGGTGCTCCCAGCCGGCCCGGGTGCCGCTCAGCTCGTGGTTGTTGACGAGCAGGGTCACTCCGCGGGCGCCCTCGAAGGCGGCCGTGCCGTCGTGGTTGGAGGGGGTGTACTCGCCGCTCTCCAGCTTGGTGACGCCGCAGTGGGTGATGACCTTGTAGGAAAAGCCTGCGGGCAGCGCGAGCAGGCCCTTGGGGTCGGGAAGCAGCGGGCCGTAGCCGGGCTCGCGGTCGTGACCGTGGCCGTGGCCGTGCTCGTCGTGGCCGTGGTGACCGTGGCCGTGCTTCGAGTCCTCGGCGGCGAGTGCGCCGGGTGCGGTGGCCAGGGCGGAGACGGTCCCGGTGAGGGCGATACCGGCGCCGGTGAGGGCGGACTGTCTGGTGAATTCCCTGCGCGTGAAGGCCATCACGTACTCCTGGTGCTGCTGGGGCGGGTTGTTGGCCCGCTCACGGTCCCTCCCCCGCCCCAACACCAGTTGAACTGCGGACGACTTCGAGGGAAGCCCTTCCGTGAACTTCCCCGGTCCCGCACCGCGCCCCGGCCGGTCTCCCCGGCCGGGGCGTGCCCTGGTCGGCCGGTCAGCGCATCAGCGGGTCAGCCGGCCGAACCGCTCCGGGAGCGGGCCTTGAACGCGGCCTTGCGGGCGTCCTTCGCCTGCTTCTTGTCGCTGTGCAGACGCCCCATGGCCTCCAGGACGTCGGCGGTCGCCGGGTGGTCCACCCGCCACGCCTCGTCGAAGAAGCCGCTGTGCTGGCCGGAGAGTCCCTCGACGAGGCCCTGGAGTTCGTCGAGGTCGCCGTCGGCCTCCAACTGGGCGGCGATCGTGTCGACGGCCAGCCAGAAGATCATGGCCTCGGAGGGGGCGGGGACGTCGGTGGCGCCCCGTTCGGCGAGCCAGACGCGGGCGAGGCCGCCCAGTTCCGGATCGCCCAGCACACCGCGTACGGCGTCCTCGGCCTCCGCTCCGACCAGGGCGAGGGCCTGCTGGCAGTGGAGCCGGCGCAGCGGGGCCTCCGGGTCGTTGCCGCGGGCGGCGTCCAAGAGCCCGGCGGCGGCGCCCTCGGCACCGTGCCGGGCGAGCCAGAGCTCGATCTCGCCCCGGGCGGCGGCCTCCGGGTATCGCGCGATCCCGGCGAGCAGCGCGTCCGCGCCCTTGTCCGCGAGGTCGCCGATGGCCGGGGCGTCCACTCCGGCCTCCAGCATCCGGGCCCGGACACCGTAGACGCCGAGCGGGGTGAGCCGGACCATCCCGTAGCGGGAGACGTCCTCGTCGTCGGCGGGCGGGGCGTCCTCCCCGGTCTCCTCGACGAGCAGCGCCTCGTCCACCGGGCGGTACTCGACGATCCCGATGGGTTCGAGCACCCGGAACTGGTCGTCCAGGCGCATCATCGCGTCCGACACCTGTTCAAGGACGTCGTCCGTGGGCTCGCCCATGTCGTCGGGCACGATCATGGAGGCGGCGAGCGCGGGCAGCGGGACGGGGGCGTCGCCGGCGCCCTCGCCGACGGTGAGGAGGTAGAGGTTGCCGAGCACCCCGTCGAGGAACTCGGCCTCGCTCTCCGGGTCCCAGTCCAGGGCCTCGAAGTCGATGGAGCCGTCCTCGCCGACGAGGTCGGTGAGGTCGTCGAAGACCGGGGCGGTGGCGTCGGCGTGGGCGGCCTCCAGGCCGTCGAGCCAGATGGACAGGACGTCCTGGGGCGACCCGCCGGTCAGCAGCGCCAGGTTCTCGCCGGCGGTCACGGTTCCCTCCGCCTGCGCGTCGAAGCCGTCCTCGTCCCCGTCCGCGTCGGGGGACGGGTCCTCGACCTCGACGAGGCCGGTGTCGACCGCGAGCCGCCATGCCTCGCTGGCCTCGGCCGCGCCGTCCTCGTCCGCCGCGAGACCGAGGTGCGCGGCCGCCTCGGGCAGTTGCGCGTCGACGAGTTCGCCGCCGGCGCCGACCCGCGTCGCGGGGCCGGCCCAGCGGGCGAGCCGGACGGCGCGGGCGAGCAGCGGCGCGGCGAGCGCGTCCCGTGCCAGCTCGGCCTCGGTGTGCAGCCGTACCGGCGGCAGGGTGGGGCGCTCTGCGGACATCAGGGGGGTCTCCTCGGAACGTGCGGGACGTACGCGTCACCGGGCCACGGCTCCGGTCGCGTACGGGGTCGGGCGGCCCCCAGCGTAGACGCATTTCGCCCTTCGCCGCCCGGCACCCGGGGAGAAGGCAGCGGTGCGCGCAACCGGCGGACCCCTGCGGTGCGTCCGCGCCCTCATCCGGAGGTGCCGACACAGACTGGGATCACCAGCGGACCGGGCCGGCCGTCCGGCCGGACAACGAACGGAGCACCGTATGACGCTGAGGGTCGGGGAGATCACGCGCGAACAGCATCTGGCGTTCGTCGCCGGGCAGGGTTCGGCCAGCCATATGCAGGTCCCGTCGTGGGGCGGGGTGAAACCGGACTGGCGGGCGGAGAGCATCGGCTGGACCGGCCCCGACGGAAGGATCGTGGGGGCGGGCCTGGTGCTGTACCGCGCGGTCCCCCGGCTGAAGCGGTGTCTGGCGTATCTGCCGGAGGGGCCGGTCATCCCGTGGCACGAGGGCGAGTTGGGCCCGTGGCTGGAACCGCTGGTGGCCCACGCCAGGGCGCGGGGCGCGTTCACGGTCCGGATGGGGCCCCCGGTGATCGGCCGGCGCTGGGAGGCGCGGACGGTCAAGGAGGCGATCGCGGATCCGGCGGCGAAGCGGCTGCGGGACGTCGCCGCGGACACGACGGACCCGCGCGCCGCCGAGGTCGAGAGGCACCTGCGCGAGCTGGGCTGGCGGCCGGTGTCGGGCGGCGACGGCTCGGGGTTCGGCGCCGGGCAGCCGGCGTACGTCTTCCAGGTGCCGTTGGCCGGACGGTCGCTGGAGGAGGTCCGGGAGGGGCTGAACCAGCAGTGGCGACGGAACGTCAAGAAGGCCGAGAAGGCGGGGGTGAAGGTCGTCGAGGGGGACTACGCGGACCTTCCGGTCTTCTACGAGCTGTACCGCGAGACCGCCGCGCGCGACGATTTCCTCCCCCGCCCGCTCGCCTACTTCCAGCGCATGTGGACGGCGCTGCGCGCCGAGGACCCCGGCCGGATGCGGCTGTATCTCGCCCACCACGACGGGGAGGTGCTGTCCGCCGCGACGATGCTGACGGTCGGTTCCCACGTCTGGTACTCGTACGGCGCCTCCACCGCCCGCCGCCGCGAGGTGCAGCCCAGCAACGCGGTCCAGTGGCGGATGATCAGCGACGCGCACGAACGGGGCGCCGCCGTCTACGATCTGCGCGGCATCACCGACACCCTGGACGAGGGCAACCCTCACGTGGGCCTGCTCCGGTTCAAGGCGGGTACGGGCGGGACGGCCGCCGAGTACGTCGGCGAGTGGGACTTCCCGGTGAACAGGGTGCTGCACAAGGCGTTCGGGCTGTACCTGGCCAGGCGCTGAGCACGGACCGCGACGGGCGGGGCGGGGCGGCCCGTCGCGGTCCGTGGCAGTCAACCGGTGGTCTTGGTACGCCAGCCCGTCATGTTGAACTCGTCGAGGAGCCGCACGTCGCTGCCCTCCAGCGGGAACGTCCGGGCTTCGAGGCCGGGCGCCGGGGCGATCTCCAGGGCGTCGCCCTCGATCAGGTCGCCGCCCGTCGGGGTGGAGACCCAGACGAGCAGGGAGCGCATGGTCTTCCCCGGCGCGAGCATGACGGGCTCGGGGCCCTTGTCCGGGCCGAAGTACGAGCCGCCGGGGTTCACCTTGACGGGGAGCGGGTCGCCGTTCTCGTCGAGGGCCTGGACGGAGGGGTAGCCGTCGACGTACCGGGGCTTGCCGCCGCAGTTGGTCAGGGTGAGGCCGACGGCGCGGTGCATCATGGCGGCCTCGACGGGGCCCATCGAGACGACGAGGCCCGAGGACGGGCAGCCCGTGGGGGTGGGCGTGGGGGCCGGCGGGGTGGGGGCTCCCGGGCGGGGCGCCACGGGCGTCGCGACGTCGATCGGGCCCGGGGGCGTCGCGCGCACCGCCCCGGTGGAGGAGTGCGAGGGGCTGGGGGCGGGCTCGCCCTCGCCGGCCGGGACGAGGAATCCGGAGCACCCGGAGAGCCCCAGCATCCCGGTGAGGGCCAGGGCCGCAGCCGCCGCCCCGCGCCTTCCGGTGTCCGCCGCCGTCCGCGTCCTCACGCACCCACCCCCGGTCGCCCCGCCCCATGTTCGCGGCCGATCATGCCAGAACCGCACCATAGTTGAGTGCTGCTTCACCTTCACCCAGAGAAGATCTAAGTAGACCTTCATGGTCGGGTGGACCGAGACTGCGACCATGACACCGCACGACGTTCCCCGCCCCCGCCCCTTCGGCCGCGCCCTCTGCGCCATGATCACGCCCTTCACCGCCGACGGGGCCCTCGATCCGGACGCCGCCGTCGCGCACGCGGCCCGCCTGGTCGCCGCCGGCTGCGACGGGCTGGTGCTCAACGGCACCACCGGGGAGTCACCGACCACCTCCGACACCGAGAAGACGGACCTGCTGCGCGCGGTCCGGGAGGCGGTGGGGCCGGCGGTGCCCCTGGTGGCGGGGATCGGCACCGCGGACACGCGGCACACCGTGGCGCAGGCCCGCGCGGCCGAACGGGCCGGTGCCGACGGGCTGCTGGTCGTCACCCCCTACTACAGCCGGCCCCCGCAGGCCGCCGTCGAGGCGCACTTCCGGCAGGTGGCCGACGCGAGCGGACTGCCCGTGATGCTGTACGACATCCCCGCCCGCACCGGCACCCGGATCGAGCCGGAGACGATGCTGCGGCTCGCGGAGCATCCGCGCGTGGTCGCGGTGAAGGACTGCGCGATGGACCTGCTCGGCAGCACGAAGGTGATCGCGGCGACCTCACTCGCCTACTACTCGGGGTGCGAGGAGCTGAACCTGCCGCTGTACGCGGTGGGCGGGGCGGGCTATGTGAGCACCGTGGCCAATGTGGCGCCCGGTGCGCTGCGGGCCGTGCTGGACGCCTTCGACGCCGGGGACACGGCCGGGGCGGCGCGGCTCAACGCGCGGCTGACGCCGCTCACGGAGCTGATGATGGCCTCCGGGCTGCCCGGCACGGTCACGGCCAAGGCCCTGCTGGACGCGGGGCCGGTCCGCGCACCGCTGCAGCCCGCCGGGCACGAGGTGTCCGACGGGCTGCGCGGGGCGTACGACCGGCTGCTCGCCGTGGGGCACACCCCTTCGTCCGCAGCCCGCTGACATCGCGGCCGATCCGGACGGAAGGCCCCAGGGGTTGGCCCGTCATCCCTGGCAGGACAACCCTCAGTCGTTTTTTAGTCGTTGCTGTGCAGGACGTCGTTGAGGCCGTCCCAGACCGCGTTGTTCGGGCGGGCCTCGACGGCCCCCGTCACCGAGTTGCGGCGGAAGAGGATGTGCGAGGCGCCGGAGAGTTCGCGCGCCTTGACGACCTGGCCGTCCGGCAGGGTGACGCGGGTGCCCGCGGTGACGTACAGACCGGCCTCGACGACGCATTCGTCCCCGAGCGCGATGCCGACACCGGCCTCGGCGCCGACCAGGCAGCGCTCGCCGATCACGATGCGCTCCTTGCCGCCGCCGGAGAGCGTGCCCATGGTGGAGGCGCCGCCGCCGATGTCCGAGCCGTTCCCGACGACGACGCCCGCGGAGATCCGGCCCTCGACCATGGAGGTGCCGAGCGTCCCGGCGTTGAAGTTGACGAAGCCCTCGTGCATCACGGTGGTGCCGGACGCCAGGTGGGCGCCGAGGCGGACCCGGTCGGCGTCGGCGATCCGCACGCCCTTCGGCGCGACGTAGTCCGTCATGCGCGGGAACTTGTCGACCGAGGTGACCTGGAGGTGCAGACCCTCGGCGCGGGCGTTGAGCCGCACCTTCTCCAGGTCGTCCACGGCGACCGGGCCGAGCGAGGTCCAGGCGACGTTGGCGAGGTGGCCGAAGATGCCGTCCAGGTTCTGTCCGTGCGGCTGTACCAGGCGGTGCGAGAGCAGGTGCAGGCGCAGATAGACGTCGTGGGTGTCGAGCGGCTTGTCGTCCAGCGAGCCGATGACCGTGCGCACGGCGACGACCTCGACCCCGCGGCGGGCGTCGACGCCGATGGCCTTGGCGGCCCCCTCGCCCAGGAGGTTGACGGCCTGCTCGGGGCTGAGCCGCTCGGTTCCGGCGGGGCCGGGCTCGGCGGTGAGCTCGGGGGCGGGGAACCAGGTGTCGAGAACGGAACCGTCGCCGGCGACGGTGGCGAGGCCGGCGGCGACGGCGCCGGTGGTGCGGGTGGAAGTCGTGTCGGTCATGCCCGAAACCTAACCGGCCGGGGCCCGCTCGGGCCAACCGGTCTCAGCGTCCGGGCGTCGCGCCCGCCGCCGTACGGGAACACCCCCGCGTCCCCCGTACGGCGGCCGGACGCCCGTGCCCGCGACCGCATCGCGAAGTCGGGGCCCCGACCCCGGCGGCCGGCTCTCCCGCGGGGTCTCGCGGCCGGGAGCGGAGGCCCCGGGCCGGACCGGAGCGGGGGGCGCTACCGTGGGCCGTCCAGTACATGCCAGTTCATGATCGACGGACCGACGGAGCAGCAGTGGCGCAGGACGCGGGGTGGGGCGGTGGTGCGTACGGGGGTGCGCCGTACGGAGCGCCGGGAGGGCCGCCCGGATGGGGTGGCTGGGGCGGCGGCTGGACGGTGCCGAAACCGGGGGTGATACCCCTCGGGCCGCTGCGGGTCGGTGATGTGTTCGGTGGCGCGTTCGCGACCCTGGGCCGGTACGGCAAGCAGTTGTTCGGGGTCGGGGCGGCCGCCTTCGGCGGGGCGCTGGCCGTGATGGCGGCCGGGGCGCTGATCGCGTACTCGGCGGTCGCGGACCATGTCGACCGGCTGCTGGCGCTGCGCGAGGGAGACTCGGCCGACCGGGCGGACTGGGTGCCGGTCGTCGTCGCGTTCTCCTCGATCGCGCTGGTGGCGCTGGTCACCGGTGTGCTCGCCACGGCGCTGACCTACACGGCGGTGCCGGCGGTCCTCCAGGAGGCCGTTCTGGGCCGTACGACGACGTTCTCGGCGATATGGCGGCGGGCCTGGTCGCGGGTGGCCTCCGTGATCGGGACGGTCCTGCTGACCGGGCTGATCGCCATGGTCCCGGTACTGCTCGGCTGGACGGCCTTCGTGGCCCTGATCATCGGCGCGTTCAGCATCGACGGGGGCGGCGGCGCGGTGGCCCTGGTCGTGGTCGGTTTCCTGGGCTTCGTGGCGACGGCTCCGCTGGCGCTGTGGCTCTGGGTGAAGTTCAGTCTGGCCCCGTCGGCCGCCGTGTTCGAGCGTCTGCGCCCGGTGGAGGCGATGCGCCGTTCGTTCCGTCTGGTGCGCGGCGACTGGTGGCGGATCTTCGGGATCACGCTGCTGGCCGGGGTGATGGCCATGGTGGCGAGCTATGTGATCCAGATGCCGTTCACGTTCGTCGGGATGTTCTCCGGAATGCTCGGCTCGGTGGGCCTGGGCGAGGACCCGAGCCGGGCGTCGTTCCTGGTCGCGATGAGCGGCTACGCGGCCTCGCTGCTGCTCGGCCAGATGGTCAGCCAGCTGGTGGTGGCCACGTTCCCGCCGCTGGTGACGGGGCTGCTGTACGTGGACCGCCGCATCCGTACGGAGAACCTCGGCCCGGTCCTGGCCGAGGCGGCGGCGGAGCCCCCGCAGTACGTCGAGTAGGCGTGCGGTGCCGAAACGGCCCCCGGCATGGCTGCCGGGGGCCGTTCGCACACGTACGGGGCGAACTCAGACGTTGAAGCCCAGCGCGCGGAGCTGCTCGCGGCCGTCGTCCGTGATCTTGTCCGGGCCCCACGGCGGCATCCAGACCCAGTTGATCCGGAGTTCGTTGACGATGCCGTCGGTGGCGGACCGCGCCTGGTCCTCGATGACATCGGTCAGCGGACAGGCCGCGGACGTCAGGGTCATGTCGAGGGTGGCGATGTTGGCGTCGTCGATGTGGATGCCGTAGATCAGCCCCAGATTGACGACGTCGATGCCCAGCTCGGGGTCGACGACGTCGTACAGCGCCTCGCGGACCTCCTCCTCGGAGGCCGGCTTGGTGGTCAGGGTCTCGTTCTCGCTCATGCCGTCTTCCCTTCGGACAGCGCCTTGGCCGTCGCGTCCTTCCACGCCATCCAGCTCAGCAGCGCGCACTTCACCCGGGCCGGGTACTTGGAGACGCCGGCGAACGCGACCGCGTCCTCCAGCACCTCCTCCATCGCGTCGTCCGGCTCCAGCTGGCCCTTGGACTGCATCAGCTCCAGGAACACCTCCTGGATCTTCTGCGCCTCGGCCAGCTCCTTGCCGACCAGCAGCTCGTTCAGCACGGAGGCGCTGGCCTGGCTGATGGAGCAGCCCTGGCCCTCGTAGCTGACGTCCGCGACGGTGTCCCCGTCGTAGCGCACCCGCAGCGTGATCTCGTCGCCGCACGTCGGATTGACGTGGTGCACCTCCGCGTCGCCGTCCCGCAGGCCGCGCCCGTGGGGGTGCTTGTAGTGGTCCAGGATCACGTCCTGGTACATCGAGTCAAGCTTCACCAGTCAACCCTCAGCCGCTGTCTAACCGAAAAAGTTCCGGACGTGTTCCAGACCGTCCACCAGGGCGTCGACCTCGGCGGGCGTGGAGTACAGATAGAACGACGCTCGCGTCGTCGCAGGAATTCCGTACCTCAGGCAGACGGGTCGTGCGCAGTGGTGTCCGACCCGGACCGCGATGCCCTGCTCGTCGAGGACCTGGCCCACGTCGTGCGGGTGGATGTCACCGAGCGTGAAGGAGATCGTGGCGCCGCGGTCCTCCGCGGTGGCCGGACCGATGATCCGGAGGTCCGGGACCTCCAGCAGGCGCTTCACCGCGTATCCGGTGATGGCCTGCTCGTGGCGGTGGATGTTCTCCATGCCGACGGCCGTCAGGTAGTCCACGGCCGCGCCGAGGCCGACGGCCTGGGCGATCGGGGGCGTCCCGGCCTCGAACTTGTGCGGCGCGGGCGCGTAGGTCGACGAGTGCATCGACACGGTCTCGATCATCTCGCCGCCGCCGAGGAACGGCGGCAGGTCCTCCAGGAGCTCCTGCCGTCCCCAGAGCACGCCGATGCCGGTCGGGCCGACCATCTTGTGACCGGTGAAGGCCACGAAGTCGGCCTGGAGCGCCTGCACGTCCAGCACCATGTGCGGGGCGGCCTGCGAGGCGTCGACGCAGACGAGCGCACCGACCTCCTGGGCGCGCCGGACGATCTTCTCGACCGGGTTGATCGTGCCCATGATGTTCGAGACCAGCGTGAAGGAGACGATCTTCGTCTTCTCGGTGATGATCTCGTCGATGTTGGAGAGGTCGAGCCGGCCGTCGTCCGTGATGCCGAACCACTTCAGCTTCGCGCCGGTGCGCTGCGAGAGCAGCTGCCACGGCACGATGTTGGAGTGGTGCTCCATCTCGGTAATGACGATCTCGGTCTCGTGGTCGACCCGGTAGGGCTCGTCGGCCCAGCCGAGCATGTTGGCCACGAGGTTGAGCGACTCCGAGGCGTTCTTGGTGAAGATCACCTCGTTGCGGCTGGGCGCGTTGATGAACGCGGCGACCTTGTCACGGGCGCCCTCGTACAGCGCCGTGGCCTCCTCCGCGATCGTGTACACGCCGCGGTGCACATTGGCGTTGTGCCGCTCGTAGTACTCGTTGAGGGCGTCGAGCACCTGGCGCGGCTTCTGCGAGGTGGCAGCACTGTCCAGATAGACGACCTTCTTCCCGTCGTGGACCGTGCGGTCCAGCAGGGGGAAGTCCTTACGGATCGCCTCGGTGTCGAGGAGGCCCGGCAGTTGTGTCACGCTACTGCGCCGCCCTTCACGTATGCCTCGTAGCCCTCGTTCTCCAGCTTGTCGGCCAGCTCGGCGCCGCCGGACTCGGCGATACGGCCGTTGGCGAAGACGTGCACGAAGTCGGGCTTGATGTAGCGGAGGATCCGGGTGTAGTGGGTGATCAGCAGGGTGCCGACCTCGCCGGTCTCGCGGACCCGGTTGACCCCCTCGGAGACGATGCGCAGGGCGTCGACGTCCAGGCCGGAGTCGGTCTCGTCGAGGATGGCGACCTTCGGCTTGAGGAGCTCCAGCTGAAGGATCTCGTGGCGCTTCTTCTCACCGCCGGAGAAGCCCTCGTTGACGTTGCGCTCGGCGAAGGACGGGTCCATCTGGAGGCCGGACATGGTCTCCTTGACCTCCTTCACCCAGGTGCGCAGCTTGGGGGCCTCGCCGCGGACGGCGGTGGCGGAGGTGCGCAGGAAGTTGGAGACGGAGACGCCGGGGATCTCGACCGGGTACTGCATGGCGAGGAACAGGCCGGCGCGGGCGCGCTCGTCGACGGACATCGCGAGGACGTCCTCGCCGTCCAGCGTGACGGTGCCGCTGGTGACGGTGTACTTGGGGTGTCCCGCCAGCGAGTACGCGAGGGTGGACTTGCCGGACCCGTTGGGGCCCATGATGGCGTGGGTCTCGCCCTGCTTCACGGTCAGGTCGACGCCCTTGAGGATCTCCTTCGTGGCGTTGTCGGCCTCGACGGTGACATGCAGGTCGCGGATTTCAAGCGTTGCCATGGGTGACTCAGGACTCCTGGGTGACGGAGACGAGCACATCGTCCCCTTCGATCTTGACGGGGTATACGGGGACGGGGCGCGTCGCGGGAAGGCCGGACGGCTTGCCGGTGCGCAGGTCGAAGCTCGATCCGTGCAGCCAGCACTCGATCATGCAGTCCTCGACCTCGCCCTCGGAGAGGGAGACGTTCGCGTGCGAGCAGATGTCGTTGATCGCGAACACCTCGCCCTCGGTGCGGACGACGGAGACCGGCGTGCCGTCGAGTTCCACCCGCTTGGGGGTGTCCTCCTCCAGCTCGCTCAGCGTGCACGCCTTGACGAAGGCCATCAGACGGACGCCTTCAGCTCGGCCTCGATCTTGTCGAGGAGACGGGCTTCGACGTCGGGCAGTCCGATCTGCTGGACCAGTTCCGCGAAGAACCCGCGCACGACGAGGCGGCGGGCCTCCTCGGCGGGGATACCGCGGGACTGGAGGTAGAACAGCTGCTCGTCGTCGAAGCGGCCGGTCGCGGAGGCGTGGCCGGCGCCGACGATCTCGCCGGTCTCGATCTCCAGGTTGGGCACGGAGTCGACCCGGGCACCGTCGGTGAGGACCAGGTTGCGGTTCATCTCGTAGGTGTCGGTGCCCTCGGCGGCGGCCTGGATGAGGACGTCTCCGATCCATACGGCGTGGGCGCCGTCGCCCTGCAGCGCGCCCTTGTAGGCCACGTTGGAGGTGCAGTGCGGGGTGTTGTGGTCGACCAGGAGGCGGTGCTCCTGGTGCTGGCCCCGGTCGGTGAAGTAGAGGCCGAAGAGCTCGGCCGCGCCGCCGGTGCCCGCGTAGGCGATCCGCGGGTGGAGGCGGACGACGTCGCCGCCGAAGGTGACGACGACGGACTTGAAGGAGGCGTCGCGGCCGACCAGCGCGTTGTGCTGGCCGACGTGGACCGCCTGCTCGTCCCAGTCCTGGACGGAGACGACGGTGAGCTTGGCCCCGTCGCCCAGGACGTAGTCGACGTTGGCGGCGAGCACGGCGTCACCGGTGTGGTCGATGACGACGAGGGCCTCGGCGAAGGCGCCCAGCTCGATGACCTGGTGGCCGAAGGCCACGCCGCCCTCGCCGTGCACCGCGATGCGGATCGGCTCGGTGAGCACGGCCTCCTTGGGGACCGTGACGACGGTGGCCTGCTCGAAGGAGGAGTACGCCTGGGCGGCGACCCGGTCCACCGGCGTGCCCGCCCTGCCGAGGCGGGCGTCGTCGCGGCCGACGGTCTCGACCGTGACGCCCGCGGGGGCCTCGACGGCGACCTTCACTCCGCCGCCGGTGGCGACGGCCGTGCCGTCGTGCAGTCCGCGCAGCCGCTCCAGCGGGGTGAACCGCCACTCCTCCTCGCGGCCGTGCGGGACCGGGAAGTCCGCGACGTCGAAGGACGGCGGCGCGCTCATGCGCGTGGCGACGGTCGACTCGGCGGCCACCGCGATGGAACCGGCGGTCGTGGACCCCGCAGGAATGTTCTGAGCCTCAGCCATGGCTGTCGTAGTGCTCGCTTTCTCGGTCGGACAGGTGTCGGAGGGGTGCGGTCGGCTGCGTACGGGACGCCGCCTAGCCGACCGAACCCTCCATCTGCAGCTCGATCAGCCGGTTCAGCTCCAGGGCGTACTCCATCGGGAGCTCCTTGGCGATCGGCTCGACGAAGCCGCGCACGATCATCGCCATGGCCTCGAACTCGGTCATGCCGCGGCTCATCAGGTAGAAGAGCTGGTCCTCGGAGACCTTGGAGACGGTCGCCTCGTGGCCCATCGACACGTCGTCCTCGCGGACGTCGACGTACGGGTAGGTGTCGGAGCGCGAGACGGTGTCGACGAGCAGCGCGTCGCAGAGCACGTTGGACTTCGCGCCCGGCGCGCCCTCGCCGATCTCGATCAGACCGCGGTACGAGGTGCGGCCGCCGCCCCGGGCCACCGACTTGGAGACGATGTTGGAGGAGGTGTTGGGCGCCATGTGGACCATCTTGGCGCCGGCGTCCTGGTGCTGGCCCTCGCCCGCGAAGGCGATGGAGAGGGTCTCGCCCTTGGCGTGCTCGCCCATCAGGTAGACGGCCGGGTACTTCATGGTGACCTTGGAGCCGATGTTGCCGTCGACCCACTCCATGGTCGCGCCCTCGTAGGCCACGGCGCGCTTGGTGACCAGGTTGTAGACGTTGTTCGACCAGTTCTGGATCGTCGTGTAGCGGCAGCGGCCGCCCTTCTTGACGATGATCTCGACGACCGCGGAGTGCAGCGAGTCGGAGGAGTAGATCGGCGCGGTGCAGCCCTCGACGTAGTGGACGTAGGCGTCCTCGTCGACGATGATCAGCGTCCGCTCGAACTGGCCCATGTTCTCCGTGTTGATACGGAAGTAGGCCTGGAGCGGGATGTCGACGTGGACACCCTTGGGCACGTAGATGAACGAGCCGCCGGACCACACGGCCGAGTTCAGCGAGGCGAACTTGTTGTCACCGACGGGGATGACGGTGCCGAAGTACTCCTTGAAGAGCTCGGGGTGCTCCTTCAGCGCCGTGTCGGTGTCGAGGAAGATGACGCCCTGCTCCTCCAGGTCCTCGCGGATCTGGTGGTAGACGACCTCGGACTCGTACTGCGCGGCGACACCGGCGACCAGGCGCTGCTTCTCGGCCTCGGGGATGCCGAGCTTGTCGTACGTGTTCTTGATGTCCTCGGGCAGGTCCTCCCAGGACTCCGCCTGCTTCTCCGTCGAGCGGACGAAGTACTTGATGTTGTCGAAGTCGATGCCGCTGAGGTCCGAGCCCCAGCTGGGCATGGGCTTCTTCTCGAAGAGCTTGAGGCCCTTGAGACGCAGCTTCAGCATCCAGTCCGGCTCGTTCTTCTTCTCCGAGATGTCGCGGACGACGGCCTCGGAGAGGCCGCGCTTGGCCGCCGCGCCTGCCTCGTCGGAGTCGGCCCAGCCGAATTCGTACGTGCCCAGGCCATCGAGCTCAGGGTGGGCAGTCTCCGTGGGGAGCGTCATGCGGGGTTCCTCCCGGCTGTGCTTGCAGATGCTGAATCGGTGGTCTGTGGGGTGGGGTGTCCGCTGCGCGGAATGTACGTCGTACACACCCCGTCGCCATGGGCGATGGTGGCGAGACGCTGCACATGGGTCCCCAGGAGGCTGGAGAAGATCTCCGTCTCCGCCTCGCACAGCTGCGGGTACTGCTCGGCGACATGGGCGACCGGGCAGTGGTGCTGGCACAGCTGCTCGCCCTGCTGCGGGGCCGGCGCGCTGCGCGCCGTAGCAGCGTACCCGTCGGCGGACAAGGCCTTGGCCAACGCCTCCGTGCGCGCTTCGGGGTCCGCGGCCTCGATCGCCGCCCGGTAGGCGGCCGACTGGTCGGCGACCCGGGCGCGGGCGAAGGCCATGACCGCGGCGTCTCCCGCCGTCTCGGCGATCCAGCGCAGGGCGTCCGCGGCGAGGGCGTCGTACGACTGGTCGAAGGCGTCCCGGCCGCAGTCGGTCAGGGCGAACACCTTGGCCGGGCGGCCGCGGGTCCGCGCCCCGTAGATCCGCTGCTCGCGCGGTTCGACGACATCGTCCGAGACGAGGGCGTCGAGGTGGCGACGGACGGCCGCCTGGGTCAGCCCCAGGCGCATCGCCAGCTCGGCGACGGTGGACGGGCCGTGGTCCAGGATGGAGCGCGCGACCCGGTTGCGCGTCGAGCGCTCACCGGTCGCGAGTTCCTCCTGCGGAGCCTCGCCCGTGTATTTCACAACGCCATTGTTGCGTAATTCTTCCGGCCTTGACAACCACGGTCCGGAACGATCAAAGGTGGAATCCATCACTTAGGGTCACCTAATCCAGGCCCCCGGGCCGGGCCTCCCCCGGCCGCTGCCTAGAATTGCGGCCCATGAAGAGCGAGCCCGTTTCACCCCCGTCCGGCCCGGTCGTCCAGATCCGCGGCCTGGTGAAGCGGTACGGCGCCAAGACCGCCGTCGACGGCCTCGACCTGGACGTCGCGGCCGGCACGGTCACCGCCGTCCTCGGCCCCAACGGGGCCGGGAAGACCACCACCGTCGAGACCTGCGAGGGCTACCGCCGCCCCGACGCCGGCACGGTCCGGGTCCTCGGCCTCGACCCGGTCGCCGACGCCGCCCGGCTGCGCCCCCGGATCGGCGTGATGCTCCAGTCCGGCGGCGTCTACTCCGGCGCCCGCGCCGACGAGATGCTCCGCCACATGGCGAAACTGCACGCCCACCCGCTCGACGTGGACGCCCTGATCGAACGGCTCGGCCTCGGCGGCTGCGGCCGCACCACCTACCGCAGGCTCTCCGGCGGCCAGCAGCAGCGGCTCGCCCTGGCCATGGCCGTCGTCGGCCGCCCGGAACTGGTCTTCCTCGACGAGCCCACCGCCGGTCTCGACCCGCAGGCCCGCCGCTCCACCTGGGAGCTGGTCCGGGAGCTGCGCGCCGACGGGGTCTCCGTGATCCTCACCACCCACTTCATGGACGAGGCCGAGGAGCTGGCCGACGACGTCGCCATCATCGACGCCGGACGCATCGTCGCCCAGGGCAGCCCCGAGGCCCTGTGCCGCGGCGGCGCCGAGAACACCCTCCGCTTCACCGGGCGCCCCGGGCTCGACCTCGGCTCCCTGCTCAAGGCACTGCCCGACGGCACCGAGGCGGCCGAGCTCGCCACCGGCGCGTACCGCATCACCGGCGGCGTCGACCCGCAACTGCTGGCCACCGTCACCTCCTGGTGCGCGCAGCACGGGGTGATGCCCTCCGGCATCTCCGTGGAGCGCCACACCCTGGAGGACGTCTTCCTCGAACTGACCGGCAAGGAGCTGCGCGCATGAGCGCCGGTACGTACGCCCCCCGGCCGGGCGCCGCCCCGCTGACCCGCATGATCGCCGCGCAGACCGCGCTGGAGACCCGGATGCTGCTGCGCAACGGCGAGCAGCTGCTGCTGACGGTGATCATCCCGACCCTGCTGCTGGTGCTGTTCAGCGCCGTCGACGTGGTGGACACCGGCGCGGGCGATGCCGTGGACTTCCTGGCCCCCGGCGTCCTGGCCCTCGCGGTGATGTCCACCGCTTTCACCGGCCAGGCCATCGCCACCGGTTTCGAGCGGCGGTACGGGGTGCTCAAGCGGCTCGCCGCCTCGCCGCTCCCCCGCTGGGCGCTGATGACCTCGAAGACCCTCGCGGTGCTGGTGACCGAGGTGCTCCAGGTGGTGCTGCTCACCGCGGTCGCCCTGGCGCTCGGCTGGTCGCCGCACGGCAACCCGTTCGCGGTGCTGCTGCTCCTGGTGCTGGGGACGGCCGCGTTCTCCGGTCTGGGGCTGCTGATGGCCGGCACGCTGAGGGCGGAGGCGACGCTGGCCGCCGCCAATCTGGTCTTCCTGCTGCTGCTGGTCGGCGGGGGCGTGATCGTGCCGCTGGACAAGTTCCCCGGGGCGGTGCGCCCGGTGCTGGAGCTGCTGCCGATCTCGGCGCTCTCCGACGGTCTCAGGGACGTGCTCCAGCACGGGGCGGCGCTGCCCTGGGGGAACGCCGCGATCCTGGCCGTCTGGGCGGTGCTGGGGCTGGGCGCGGCGGCCCGGTTCTTCCGCTGGGAGTGAGCCCGCGGCAGCGCTCCGTAGGCGATTGGGGTAACTCGTCCCCCTCGTGAAAGCTTGCACAAGCCGCCGCCTACGATGGTGCGCGTGCCCAAGCTGACCCGAGCCGAAGTCGCTCAAGCCGCGCGGAATCCGCTCCTCTACATCGCCGAACGCTGGACGCCGACGCCGCGTACGGTCCGTCGTGCCGCGATGACGGCCGTCGTCATGTCGGTCGTCATCGTCGTCACCGGCGGGGCCGTCCGGCTGACGGGCTCCGGCCTCGGCTGCCCGACCTGGCCCAAGTGCACCGACGAGAGCCTGACCACGACCAGCGCGATGGGCTTCCACGGGGCGATCGAGTTCGGCAACCGGATGCTGACGTACGTGCTGTGCGCGGCGGTGGGCTGGGCGATCATCGCCGCCCGCGCCGCGAAGCCGTGGCGGCGGAGCGTGACCCGGCTGGGCTGGGCGCAGTTCTGGGTGGTCATGGGCAACGCCGTGCTCGGCGGCATCGTGGTCCTGGTCGGTCTGAACCCGTACACGGTCGCGGCCCACTTCCTGCTCTCCACGGCGCTGCTGACCATCGCCGTGGTGATGTGGCAGCGGATCCAGGAGGGCGACGAGGCGCCGCGTCCGCTGGTCGGCAAGGCGGTCGCGCAGCTCACCCGGCTGCTGACGGTGGCCGCCGGTCTGCTGGTGGCGGTCGGCACGGTGGTCACGGGCGCCGGGCGGCACGCCGGTGACTCCAGCGATGTGCACCGCATCCCGATCGACTGGAAGATGATCGCCCAGCTGCATGCGGACCTGGCCTGGGTCGTGGTGGCGCTGACCGTGGCGCTCTGGTTCGTCCTGAAGGCCGTGGACGCGCCCGTGGGGCCGCTGCACCGGACCCGGGACCTGTTCCTGGTCCTGCTCTCCCAGGGCGTCATCGGCTATGTGCAGTACTTCACCGACACGCCCGAGATCCTGGTCGGTCTGCACATGTTCGGCTCGTGTCTGGTGTGGATCGGGGTCGTGCGCGTCGTGCTGTCGCTGCGCGAGCGTCCGGTGGGCGCGGCGCCGCTGCCCGGCCCGGCGGCCGAGCGGCCCGAGCCCGCGACGACGGGCTGATCCCGGGGAGACCCGCGCACCAACGCGTTCGGGGCTTCCGTACGGCGGCTGTGCCGCCCGTACGGAAGCCCCGAACGCGTTGTGGTGTCTCAGGCCTCGTTGGAGGGGCCGCCGACCTGGATGCCGGCCATCCGGCTCCATTCGTAGGGGCCCGTGCGGACCTTCGCGGCGAACTCGCCGTCGAAGGACTCGTGCATCGTGATGCCGGACTTCCGCGCGGCGCTCTCGGCGACCGCGTACGAGGGGGCCACCAGGTCGCCCCAGCCGCCGTCCTCGCCCACCAGGACGATGCGGGTGCCCATCTCACCGATGTAGGCGAGCTGCCCCTCGGCGCCGCCGTGCGCCTTCGCGAAGGCGCCGATCTGCTTGGCCAGCCGGGCCGCCCTGCGCTCCGCGCGCGCCGCCTGCCTGCCGTCCACCTGCTGGGTCTCAGCCGTCTCTGCCATGAACAGGATGCTACCGAGCGGTAGATCAACGTGCGACGGGCGGGGAGCGTGGCGTGGGCCACGCTCCCCGCCCGTCGGCGGAGTCGACCGTCGCGGCTACCGCAGGAAGGGGTCCACGGCCACGGCCACGAACAGCAGCGAGACGTAGGTGATCGACCAGTGGAACAGCCGCATCTCCTTGAGCTTGGCGCCCGTCACTCCGGCCTTGGCCCGGCTGAGCAGCGCGTGCGCCTCCCAGAGCCAGAAGCCGCCGGTGAGCAGGGCCACCGCGGTGTAGAACCAGCCGGTGTAGCCCAGCGGGGTCAGCAGCAGCGAGACGGCGACCATCACCCAGCTGTAGGCGACGATCTGGCGGGCCACCACCCGGTTGGAGGCGAGGACCGGGAGCATCGGGACGCCGACGCGGGCGTAGTCGTCCTTGACCTTCATGGAGAGCGGCCAGTAGTGCGGCGGCGTCCAGAAGAAGATGACGGCGAAGAGGATCACCGCGGCCCAGGACATCGAGTCGGTGACGGCCGACCAGCCGATGAGGACGGGCATGCAGCCGGCGATGCCGCCCCAGACGATGTTCTGCGCGGTGCGGCGCTTCAGCAGCATCGTGTAGACGACGACGTAGAAGAGCAGGGCACCGAGCGACAGGGCCGCCGACAGCCAGTTGACCAGCAGGCCGAACCAGACCGTCGAGACCACCGCGAGCGTGATGCCGAACGCCAGGCACTCGCGCGGCGACACCATGCCGGTGACCAGCGGGCGCTGCGACGTGCGGTCCATCAGCGCGTCGATGTCGCGGTCGATGTACATGTTCAGCGCATTGGCACCACCGGCGGACAGATAGCCGCCGATCGTGGTTGTGAGCACGAGCCACAGGTCGGGTACACCCTGAGCGGCCAGGAACATCACCGGAACAGTGGTGATCAGCAACAGCTCGATGATCCGAGGCTTGGTCAGTGCCACGAAGGCCTTGACCCGGGCCCCGAACGGGCGATGGCCCCCTGGGCTCGGAGTCAAGGCGACCCCTGCGGGTCGGGACTCGACGGCCGTCACGCACACCCCTGACAGAGAAATCCCAGCAAGCTCCGGGTGTGAGGGCCCGGTAAAGACTTGCGCGAACCCGACCACTGTAGACGTTGGGGACAGGCCGTCCTTCGCGGGGGTGGGGTCGTGTTGATGTGGCGCGCGGCGCCGCGCCCGGGCGGGTGCGCGCGCGTTCGCACACCCCTGCGGAAGGGACGCCCGCCCACCCGGGCGCGGCGGCTCGCGCGGGGCGCTCCCGACGCGCCCGGCGGAGGGGCGCAGGTGTGCGCGTACACGCTCGTCGGAGGCCTCAGGAGTGGGCTTCCGCGCTCATCGGAGAGGGCCCATCGGTGAGCCTCTCCGCTCATACGGGAGGCGGATCCGGCGGGCCGCCCGCACCCTGGAAGTACCCGGAAATCGCGGGTCCCGACGGGGGTAGGCTCGACTACGCCCGGTGCGGTCACAGCCACCGGTTTACAACAGTGGAGAGGAGCCCTGACTCAGGGTGAGCACCAAGCCGACCACCACAGACCTCCAGTGGACCGAATTGGACCAGCGGGCCGTGGACACCGTCCGCGTACTCGCCGCGGACGCCGTACAGAAGGTCGGAAACGGCCACCCGGGTACGGCCATGAGCCTGGCTCCCGCCGCGTACACCATCTTCCAGAAGGTGATGCGGCACGACCCCGCCGACGCGGAGTGGACCGGCCGCGACCGGTTCGTGCTCTCGGCGGGCCACAGCAGCCTGACCCTCTACATCCAGCTCTACCTGGCCGGCTACGGCCTGGAGCTCGACGACCTGAAGGCCTTCCGCACCTGGGGCTCGAAGACCCCCGGGCATCCGGAGTACGGCCACACCACCGGCGTGGAGACGACGACCGGCCCGCTGGGCCAGGGTGTCGCCAACGCGGTGGGCATGGCCATGGCCGCCCGCTACGAGCGCGGTCTCTTCGACCCGGACGCGGCCCCCGGCACCTCGCCGTTCGACCACATGGTGTGGGTCGTCGCGGGTGACGGCTGCCTCCAGGAGGGCATCTCCGCGGAGGCGTCCTCGCTGGCCGGGCACCAGAAGCTGGGCAACCTGGTCCTGCTCTGGGACGACAACCACATCTCGATCGAGGGCGACACGGAGACCGCGGTCTCCGAGGACACCCTGAAGCGCTACGAGGCGTACGGCTGGCACGTCCAGCGCGTCGACCAGCTGCCCAGCGGCGACCTGGACCCGGCGGGCCTCTACCGGGCGCTGCTGGCCGCCAAGGCCGAGACGGAGCGCCCGTCGTTCATCGCGGCCCGCTCGATCATCGCCTGGCCCGCGCCGAACGCCCAGAACACCGAGGCGGCCCACGGCTCCGCGCTCGGCGCCGACGAGGTCGCCGCGACCAAGCGGGTGCTGGGCTTCGACCCGGAGAAGAGCTTCGAGGTGGCCGACGAGGTCATCGCGCACACCCGCCGGGCGCTGGACCGGGGCCGCGAGGCCAGGGGCGAGTGGGAGAAGACCTTCGCCGCGTGGCGCACCGCCAACCCGGAGCGCGCCGCCGAGTTCGACAGGATCGCCGCGGGCGAGCTGCCCGAGGGCTGGGAGGACAAGCTCCCGGTCTTCGAGCCGGGCAAGGGCGTCGCCACCCGCGCCGCCTCCGGCAAGGTCCTCCAGGCGCTCGGCGAGATCGTGCCCGAGCTGTGGGGCGGCTCCGCCGACCTGGCCGGCTCGAACAACACGACGATCGACAAGACCTCGTCGTTCCTCCCCGCGGGCAACCCGCTGCCGGAGGCCGACCCGTACGGCCGCACGATCCACTTCGGCATCCGCGAGCACGCCATGGCCGCCGCCATGAACGGCATCGCGCTGCACGGCAACACCCGCGTCTACGGCGGCACCTTCCTGGTGTTCTCCGACTACATGCGCAACGCGGTGCGGCTCTCCGCGCTGATGCACCTGCCGGTGACGTACGTGTGGACGCACGACTCGATCGGCCTGGGCGAGGACGGTCCGACCCACCAGCCGGTGGAGCACCTGGCCTCGCTGCGCGCCATCCCGGGGCTGAACGTGGTCCGTCCGGCCGACGCCAACGAGACCTCCGTCGCCTGGCGCGAGATCCTGCGCCGCTACACCAAGGTGTTCGGCAAGGGCGCCCCGCACGGTCTGGCGCTGACCCGCCAGGGCGTGCCGACGTACCCGCTGAACGAGGACGCGGCCAAGGGCGGCTACGTGCTCCTGGACGCCGAGGGCGGAGAGCCGCAGGTCGTGCTGATCGGCACCGGCTCCGAGGTGCACCTCGCCGTCGAGGCGCGCGAGGAGCTGCAGGCCGCGGGCATCCCGACCCGCGTGGTGTCGATGCCGTCGGTCGAGTGGTTCGAGGAGCAGGACCAGGCGTACAAGGACAGCGTGCTTCCGCCGTCCGTGAGGGCCCGGGTCGCCGTCGAGGCGGGCATCGGCCTGACCTGGTACCGGTACGTCGGGGACGCCGGCCGGATCGTCTCGCTGGAGCACTTCGGCGCCTCGGCGGACGCGGGCGTGCTGTTCCGCGAGTTCGGCTTCACCGGTGAGGCCGTCGCGGCCGCCGCCCGGGAATCCCTCGCCGCCGCCCAGCGCTGACGCCTCTATACGACTAGTAGGAGATGCAATTCTCATGACAGACGCACTCAAGCGCCTCTCCGACGAGGGCGTGGCGATCTGGCTCGACGACCTGTCGCGCAAGCGGATCACCTCGGGCAACCTGGCCGAGCTGATCGACCAGAGCCACGTCGTGGGTGTCACGACCAACCCGTCGATCTTCCAGAAGGCGATCTCGCACGGCGACGGTTACGAGCAGCAGCTGGCCGACCTCGCGACCCGCAAGGTCACCGTGGACGAGGCCATCCGGATGATCACGACGGCGGACGTCCGCGACGCCGCCGACATCCTGCGCCCCGTCTTCGACGCGACGGACGGCCAGGACGGCCGGGTCTCCATCGAGGTCGACCCGCGTCTGGCGCACCGCACGGACGCCACGGTCGCCGAGGCCAAGCAGCTGGCCTGGCTGGTGGACCGGCCCAACACGCTCATCAAGATCCCCGCGACGAAGGCCGGTCTGCCGGCGATCACCGAGGTCATCGGCAGGGGCATCAGCGTCAACGTCACGCTGATCTTCTCGCTGGAGCGCTACCGCGCCGTCATGGACGCCTACCTGGCGGGCCTGGAGAAGGCGAAGGCCGCGGGCCTGGACCTCTCCAAGATCCACTCGGTGGCCTCGTTCTTCGTGTCCCGGGTGGACACCGAGATCGACAAGCGGCTGGACGGCATCGGCACCGACGAGGCCAAGGCGCTCAAGGGCAAGGCGGCGCTCGCCAACGCCCGGCTGGCGTACCAGGCGTACGAGGAGGTCTTCGCCTCGGACCGCTGGGCCGCGCTGGACAAGGCGCACGCCAACAAGCAGCGTCCGCTCTGGGCCTCCACGGGCGTGAAGGACCCCGCCTACAAGGACACCCTGTACGTGGACGACCTGGTCGCCCCGGGCACGGTGAACACGATGCCCGAGGCCACCCTGGACGCCACCGCGGACCACGGGCAGATCACGGGCAACACGATCGCCGGCACCTACGAGCAGGCCCGCGCCGAGCTGGATGCCGTGGGCAAGCTGGGCATCTCGTACGACGACGTCGTCCAGCTGCTGGAGGACGAGGGCGTCGAGAAGTTCGAGGCGGCCTGGATCGACCTGCTCAACTCGACCGAGGCGGAGCTCAAGCGCCTCGCCCCTTCGGAGGGCTGACCACTTTGTCTGGTGTTCCCGGAGCCAACCCGCTCCGTGACGCCCAGGACCGACGGCTCCCGCGCATCGCGGGGCCGTCGGGCCTGGTCATCTTTGGCGTCACGGGCGATTTGTCCCGTAAAAAGCTGATGCCCGCCGTCTATGACCTGGCCAACCGCGGTCTGCTGCCGCCGGGCTTCTCCCTCATCGGTTTCGCGCGCCGCGAATGGCAGGACGAGGACTTCGCCCAGGAGGTCCACGACGCCGTCAAGCAGCACGCCCGTACGGAGTTCCGCGAGGAGGTCTGGCAGCAGCTCATCCAGGGGATGCGCTTCGTCCAGGGCACCTTCGACGACGACGCCGCCTTCGAGACCCTGAAGGCGACCATCCAGGAGCTGGACCAGGCGCAGGGGACGGGCGGCAACTTCGCCTTCTACCTCTCCGTGCCGCCGAAGTTCTTCCCCAAGGTCGTCCAGCAGCTCAAGAAGCACGGGCTGGCGGACCAGAAGGAGGGTTCCTGGCGGCGCGCCGTCATCGAGAAGCCCTTCGGCCACGACCTGAAGAGCGCGCAGGAGCTGAATCAGCTCGTGCACGACGTCTTCCCGCCCAACGAGGTCTTCCGGATCGACCACTACCTGGGCAAGGAGACGGTCCAGAACATCCTGGCGCTGCGGTTCGCCAACACGATGTTCGAGCCGATCTGGAACCGGAGCTACGTCGACCACGTGCAGATCACGATGGCCGAGGACATCGGCATCGGGGGCCGGGCCGGCTACTACGACGGCATCGGCGCCGCGCGCGACGTCATCCAGAACCACCTGCTCCAGCTGCTGGCGCTGACCGCGATGGAGGAGCCCGGCTCCTTCCACCCGAAGGCGCTGGTGGCCGAGAAGCTCAAGGTCCTCACGGCCGTGGAGCTCCCGGACGATCTGGGCAAGCACACGGTGCGCGGCCAGTACGCGCACGCCTGGCAGGGCGGCGAGGAGGTCCTCGGCTATCTGGAGGAGGACGGGATCGACCCCAAGTCGAAGACCGACACCTTCGCCGCGATCAAGCTGACGGTCAACAACCGCCGCTGGGCCGGCGTGCCGTTCTACCTGCGGACCGGCAAGCGGCTCGGCCGCCGGGTCACGGAGATCGCGGTCGTCTTCAAGCGCGCCCCGTACCTCCCGTTCGAGTCCGGGGCCACGGAGGAGCTGGGCGGCAACGCGCTGGTCATCCGGGTCCAGCCGGACGAGGGTGTGACCGTGCGCTTCGGCTCCAAGGTGCCGGGCACCTCGATGGAGGTCCGGGACGTGACGATGGACTTCGCCTACGGCGAGTCCTTCACCGAGTCCAGCCCGGAGGCGTACGAGCGGCTCATCCTCGATGTGCTGCTCGGCGACGCCAACCTCTTCCCGCGCCACCAGGAGGTCGAACTCTCCTGGAACATCCTCGACCCGATCGAGCAGTACTGGGACAAGCACGGAAAGCCCGCGCAGTACCCGGCGGGCACCTGGGGCCCGGCCGAGGCGGACGAGATGCTCGCACGAGACGGACGGAGCTGGCGCCGGCCATGAAGATCGACCTCACGGAAACCACGTCCAGCAAGATCAACCAGGCGCTGGTCTCGGCCCGCCGGGCGATCGGCACCCCGGCGATCGGCATGGTCCTCACGCTGGTCATCGTCACCGACGAGGAGAACGCGTACGACGCGCTCAAGTCGGCCGGCGACGCCTCGCGCGAGCACCCCTCGCGGATCATCGCGGTGATCAAGCGGGTCAGCCGCTCGCCGCGCAACCGGCGCGACGCCCGGCTGGACGCCGAGGTCCGGGTCGGCTCGGACGCGGGCACCGGCGAGACCGTGGTGCTCCGGCTCCACGGCGAGCTGGCCAACCACGCCCAGTCGGTGGTCCTTCCGCTGCTGCTGCCGGACGCCCCGGTCGTCGTCTGGTGGCCCGAGGGCGCCCCGGCCGATCCGGCGAAGGACCCGCTGGGCGCGCTCGCCCAGCGCCGGATCACCGACGCCTACTCGGCGGAGCACCCGAGCGACGAACTGGCGGTGCGCGCCCGGTCGTACACCCCGGGCGACACCGATCTGGCCTGGACCCGGATCACCCCCTGGCGCTCCATGCTGGCGGCGGCCCTGGACCAGCAGGCGGTGCGGGTCGTCTCGGCGACGGTCGAGGGCGAGTCGGAGAACCCGAGCTGCGAGCTGCTGGCCATGTGGCTGGCGGACCGGCTCCAGGTCCCGGTCGAGCGGACCATGTCCGGCGGTCCGGGTCTGACGGCCGTGAAGATGGAGACCGAGTCCGGCACGATCGTGCTCGACCGGGCCGACGGTTCGCTGGCCACGCTCTCCATGGTGGGGCAGCCGGACCGCGCGGTGGCGCTCAAGCGCCGGGAGACGGCGGAGCTGCTGGCCGAGGAGCTGCGCCGGCTCGACCCGGACAACACCTACGCCTCCACGGTGAAGTTCGGCGTGGAGCGGCTCGGCGAGACGGCGAAGCCGAAGGCGGCGGCCGCGTCGGCGCCGGCCGCTAAGAAGGCCGCGCCCGCGAAGAAGGCGGCGGCGAAGTGACCGTCGTCCCGCAGCTCGTCGTGCACCGCGACAAGGAGCTGATGGCCCAGGCCGCCGCCGCCCGGCTGATCACCAGGATCGTGGACGCCCAGTCCGCGCGCGGCGAGGCCTCGGTGGTGCTCACCGGCGGGCGCAACGGCAACGGCCTGCTGGCCGCGCTCGCCGCCGCGCCCGCCCGGGACGCGATCGACTGGTCTCGGCTCGACCTGTGGTGGGGCGACGAGCGGTTCCTGCCGGAGGGCGATCCGGAGCGCAATGTCACGCAGGCCCGCGCGGCCCTGCTGGACTCGGTGCCGCTGGATCCGGCGCGGGTGCACGCGATGCCCGCGTCGGACGGTCCGCACGGCACGGACGTCGACGCGGCGGCCGCCGCGTACGCCGCCGAACTGGCCGCCGCGGCCGGTCCGGTGGACCACGGCCCGGTGCCGGTCTTCGACGTGCTGATGCTGGGCGTCGGCCCCGACACGCATGTCGCCTCGCTCTTCCCCGAGCTGCCGGGTGTCCGGGAGACCGAGCGCACCGTCGTCGGGGTGCACGGCGCGCCCAAGCCGCCGCCCCTCCGGGTCTCGATGACGCTGCCCGCCATCCGGGCGGCGCGCGAGGTGTGGTTGCTGGCGGCGGGCGAGGACAAGGCGGAGGCCGCGGAGATCGCGCTGTCGGGGGCCGGGGAGATCCAGGCCCCGGCGGCCGGCGCGTACGGCCGCAGCCGCACCCTGTGGCTGCTGGACGCGGCGGCGGCCTCCCGGCTGCCGCGTGCCCTGTATCCTCCGGCGTCCGCCTGACGTCGCGTCAGAACCGAGGCGTACGGGCCCGGTCCGCCCCCGGTGCGGGGCGGACCGGGCCCGCCCGCGTGAGAGGGTCGGCCCATGGTGCGCATCGGATCGGTGGTGATGGGCGCGTCCGACGTACGACGCGCGGCGGCCTTCTGGAAGGCGGCGCTCGGCTATGTCGAGCGCGAGCCGGCGACGGAGGACTGGGTGGTGCTGGTGCCCGCCGACGGGAAGCCGGGTCCGGGGCTCTCCCTGGGGCTCAGCGGCTCGCCCGTCCAGGAGGTCCCCCGGGTCCACCTCGACCTGTACACGGAGGAGCAGGACGCCGAGGTGGCGCGGCTGCTCGCGCTCGGGGCCGCGGAGACGGCGTGGGAGCGGTATCCGGAGGATCCGGATTTCGTGGTGCTGGCCGATACCGAGGGCAATCGCTTCTGCGTCATCGACACGACGCACGGCGGCTGACCGGCCTCACTCCCCCGGCGGGACGGGCTCCAGGAAGGGCTCCAGCAGCCCCGGAACGGCCTCCGACGCGAAGGTGAGCCCTTCGGACGCGTCGGCGTCGTACACGGTGTAGGCGCCCGCTCCGGCGGCCGTCGTGGCGGTGACGTTCAGGAGGCCGGCGCGCCGCTGGAAGTACGTCCGGCGGACCGTCCAGCCGATCACCCCGGCCCGTTCCAGCGCGGCGGTGGAGCGGCGCAGCGCGCCGGAGCGGGTGACCAGGTAGCCGCCGCCGATTCCGTGGCCGAGGCTCCGGTACGCCTCGCGTGCCAGCAGCAGTCCCCCGGGCAGTCCGGCGACGGCGCAGCCCAGCGCGGTCCACAGCAGGACGGGGGTCAGCAGGGCGCCGAGGACCGCGAGGACGGCCACGGGGAGCAGGACGGCCCACAGGGCCCGGCGCAGCCGGCGTCCGGACGCGGCGGGCGGGTGCGCGGTGAGCGGAGTGGCGGTCGGGGAGGTGTCCTCGCGCAGCACGGCCGCGGCGAGGCCGTCGGCGAGGGGCCGGGGCGCCGGGGGCAGCAGGGTATTGCGGTCGCCGCCGTGCTGGTCCTCCTCGTCCTTGGCCAGGCCGGTGGTGATGGCGTCGAGGCGGGCGGCGCCCAGGAGGCGTACGCCGAGCGGTTCGACGAGGTCGACGCCGCGCAGCCGGCGCTCCTCCACGGAGACGGACCGGGAGGTGAACAGTCCGCGGCGGATGCGCAGGGTGCCGCCCGGCTCGCGCTCCAGCCGGTAGTTCCACCACATCTCGACCCACAGGCCCAGGGCGCCGACGACCCCGGCGAGCAGGGCGGCCGACGCGACGACTACGACGACGGTGAGCGGCGAGGACTCGCGGAACCGTTCCCCGGCCCAGGCGATGACCCGGCCCTGGGCGCCGAACCAGTCGCTGACCTGGAGCACCGCGCCGAGCGCGGCGCCGCCGAGCGCGGGGGCGACGAAGGAGACGGGCGCGTAGCGGATCCAGCGCGGGTCGAGCGTGACGAGTTCGCCCTCGCGGTGGTGGCCGGGGGTCCCGCCCACGTGCCGTTCCAGCAGGGCCCGGCGGAGCCGTTCGCCCTCGGCGCGGGCGACCGGGTCGAGTTCGAGGGTGGAGTCGCCGCCGCTCTGCTCGCCGGTGCCGATGCGGACGGTGACCAGTCCGAGGACGCGCTGGACGGGGTGGGCGGTGAGGTCGACGCTGCGGATGCGATCCCGGGCCAGGGAGCGCTTCTTGACGAGCAGCAGACCGGTGTGGAGTTCGACCCGGTCGGTGGTGACGCGGTAGCGGGTGCGGCGCCAGCGCACCAGGTCGGCGCCCGCGCTGCCGGAGATCAGCACGGCCGCGCCGGCCAGCACCCAGGCGAGGGCGGGGCCGGTGCCGAGGCGGCCGGCGAGTCCGAGCGTGGTCGGCACGGCGGCGCCGGCCGCCACCCCGGCGGTGACCAGGGCAGTGAGCCCGATGGTGCGGCGGTCGAGCGCCCGCCAGTCGCCGGGCGGCGCGGGGGTGCTCATGTGGCGTCGCCGGGGGTGTCCTGGGTGATCCTGGTCAGCTGTTCGGCCAGGTCCGCCGCGTGTTCGTGGTCGAGGCCCGCGATGCGGAGCTCGCCGTGGGCGGAGGCGGTGGTGACGGTGACGGTGGCGAGGCGGTGGAGCTGTTCGAGGGGGCCGCGCACGGTGTCCACGGTCTGGATCCGGGACATCGGCGCGATCCGCCACTCCTGCCACAGCACCCCCGTGCGCACGTACACGGCCTCGCCGGTGACCTCCCAGCGGTGGGTGCGGAAGCGCCAGAGGGGGACGAGAAGGGCGCAGCCGGTGCCGAGGACCGCGAGGGCCCCGGCGGCGAGCAGCAGCCAGAACCGGGCGGGGGCCAGCAGGGCGCCCAGCACGGCCAGGACGGCCACCGGGGCCGCCGTTCCCAGCAGCCAGCGGGTCCGCCACCAGCGGACGGCCCGCGGGTCCGGTGTGCGGGCCGGGGCCCGCAGCCGTACCCTCCCCTCCCCCTCGGGCATGGCCTCAGCGCCCCCGGCGCTCGCGGTAGGCGGCGACCAGCGCGGCCGTCGAGCTGTCGAGCCCCTCGGCGCCCTCGGCGCCGGTGAGCACCGGCTCGATCCGCTTGGCGAGGACCTTGCCGAGTTCGACGCCCCACTGGTCGAAGGAGTCGATGTTCCAGACGGCGCCCTGGACGAAGACCTTGTGCTCGTAGAGCGCGATGAGCTGGCCGAGCACGGACGGGGTGAGCCGGTCGGCGAGGATCGTCGTCGTGGGGTGGTTGCCGCGGAAGGTCTTGTGCGGCACCAGCTCTTCGGGGACGCCCTCGGCGCGGACCTCGTCGGGGGTCTTGCCGAAGGCGAGCGCCTGCGTCTGGGCGAAGAAGTTGGCCATCAGCAGGTCGTGCTGGGCGACCAGTCCGGGCTCCAGGGCCTCGACGGGCTCGGCGAAGCCGATGAAGTCCGCCGGGATGATCTTGGTGCCCTGGTGGATCAGCTGGTAGTAGGCGTGCTGGCCGTTGGTGCCGGGGGTGCCCCAGACCACGGGTCCGGTCTGCCAGTCGACGGGGTTGCCGTCGCGGTCCACGGACTTGCCGTTGGACTCCATGTCGAGCTGCTGGAGGTAGGCGGTGAACTTGGAGAGGTAGTGGCTGTAGGGCAGCACGGCGTGCGACTGGGCGTCGAAGAACGCGCCGTACCAGACGCCGAGCAGGCCCAGCAGCAGCGGGGCGTTCTCCTCGGCGGGGGCGGTGCGGAAGTGCTCGTCGACGAGGTGGAAGCCGTCGAGCATCTCGCGGAACCGGTCGGGGCCGATGGCGATCATCAGGGAGAGGCCGATGGCGGAGTCGTACGAGTAGCGCCCGCCGACCCAGTCCCAGAACTCGAACATGTTGGCCGTGTCGATGCCGAAGTCCGCGACCTTCTCCGCGTTCGTGGAGAGCGCCACGAAGTGCTTGGCCACGGCTTCCTGACCGGCCCTCAGCCCGGTCAGCAGCCAGTTCCTGGCGGAGGTGGCGTTGGTGATGGTCTCGATCGTCGTGAAGGTCTTGGACGCGATGACGAACAGCGTCTCGGCCGGGTCGAGGTCGTGCACGGCCTCGTGGAGGTCGGCGCCGTCGACGTTGGAGACGAAGCGGACGGTGAGGTCGCGCCGCGTGAAGGAGCGCAGCACCTCGTAGGCCATGGCGGGGCCGAGGTCGGAGCCGCCGATGCCGACGTTGACGATGTTCTTGATCGGCTTGCCGGTGTGGCCGGTCCACTCCCCGGAGCGGACGCGCTCGGAGAAGGCGGCCATCCGGTCGAGCACCGCGTGGACGGCGGGCACCACGTTCTCGCCGTCGACCTCGACGACGGCGCCGCGCGGGGCGCGCAGCGCGGTGTGCAGGACGGCGCGGTCCTCGGTGGTGTTGATCCTGTCGCCGCGGAACATCGCGTCCCGCAGTCCGGCGACGTCGGTGGCCTCGGCGAGACGGCGCAGCAGCGTCAGCGTCTCGTCGGTCACCAGGTGCTTGGAGTAGTCGATGTAGAGGTCACCGACCCGCAGGGTGTACCCGGTGCCGCGTTCCGGATCGTCCGCGAACAGGCCGCGCAGATGCGTCGTGCCGAACTGTTCACGGTGCTTGCCCAGTGCCGCCCATTCCGGCGTCTGGTCGAGCCTGGTACGGCTTTGTGCGTTCATCCCGGACATCAGCCCACTTCTTCTCGTAACCGCAGTTTCCCCGCTGCCCCTCCAACCTAATTGATCGTGGCGGTGGACGGCGCAACGGCGGGCTGAGGCCCGGCGAAAGCGGGCCGGCCGGGCACCCTGGGGGTGTCCGGCCGGTGAACTTCTATGCGGGCACGTCTCAGATCTCGCCGCGGAGTTTGGCGAGGGCCTCGGCGAGGATCGCCTCGCCGTCCGCATCGCTCCGCCGCTCGCGCACGTACGCGAGATGCGTCTTGTACGGCTCGGTGCGCGGCGGGTCCGGCGGGCTGTCCTGGTCCTGGCCGGCCGGGAAGCCGCAGCGCGGGCAGTCCCAGGTCTCCGGTACCTGCGCGTCATGGGCGAAGCTCGGCTGCGTCTCGTGCCCGTTCGAGCACCAGAAGGAGATGCGGAGACGTGGCGCGGACTCACCGCGCTCGGCCTCCCCCATCGGCCCCGCTCCGACCCGGCTTCCCCGGATCGCGTTGCCACTTGCCACGGTCGTAACTCCCTGCGTGATGGTGCTCGAGGATGCCCCAGTCTACGTAAGGCCCAACGCGCGTCCAGTGAAAGGAGTTACACCTCCACCGGCGAATCGCACGCGCGGGGTCAGTTGTCCAGCTTGATGAGCAGACCAAGCACGACGATGCACGCGAACCAGGCCAGACCGACCACCACGGTGATCCGGTCGAGGTTCCGCTCGGCGACGGAGGAACCGCCGACGGACGACTGCATGCCGCCGCCGAACATGTCGGAGAGACCGCCGCCCTTTCCCTTGTGCATCAGCACCAGCAGCATCAGCAGCAGGCTGAAGACGATCAGGGCGATCTCGAACGCCAAAACCACGGCTGGTCCCTACTTTCCGGAAATCCTGGACTGCGTATGCGAACAACGGGGGCCGGGAGGTGGTGCCCTCCTGGCCCCCGCAAGGGTACGACGGATCCGCGCTACCGCATACTCACTGGTCGCGGAAGCGGACGATCTTGACGAACTCGTCGGCGTCCAGGGCGGCACCGCCGATCAGCGCGCCGTCCACATCGGGCTGCGCCATGATCGCGGCCACGTTGCCGGACTTCACCGAGCCGCCGTACTGGATGCGGACCGCGTCGGCCAGCTCCTGCGAGTACAGCTCCGCGAGGCGGACGCGGATGGCACCGCAGACCTCCTGCGCGTCCTCGGGGGTGGCGACCTCGCCGGTGCCGATGGCCCAGACGGGCTCGTAGGCGACGACGATCGTCTCGGCCTGCTCGGCCGGGACGTCCTTCAGCGCGCCGTCGAGCTGCGCGAGGGTGTACGCGACCTGCTCACCGGCCTTGCGGACGTCGAGGCCCTCGCCGACGCAGAGGATCGGGGTCAGTCCGTGCGCGAAGGCGGCCTTCACCTTGGCGTTGCAGACCTCGTCGGTCTCCGCGTGGTACTGGCGGCGCTCGCTGTGGCCCACCGCGACATAGGTGCACTTCAGCTTGGCGAGCATGGGGCCGGAGATCTCACCGGTGTACGCGCCGGAGTCGTGCGCCGAGATGTCCTGGGCGCCGTACTTGATCTTCAGCTTGTCGCCGTCGACCAGCGTCTGCACGGAGCGCAGGTCGGTGAAGGGCGGCAGGACGGCGACCTCCACGGCGTCGTAGTCCTTGTCGGCCAGGGCGAAGGCGAGCTTCTGGACGTGGGCGATGGCCTCCAGGTGGTTGAGGTTCATCTTCCAGTTGCCCGCCATCAGCGGGGTCCGGCCGTGGGCAGTAGCAGTCATGAAAGGTCAGTCCTCCAGAGCGGCGAGGCCGGGAAGCGTCTTGCCCTCGAGGTATTCGAGGCTGGCACCGCCACCGGTCGAGATGTGTCCGAACGCGTTCTCGTCGAAGCCCAGGATGCGGACCGCGGCGGCCGAGTCGCCACCGCCGACCACGCTGAAGCCCGAGGAGTCGACGAGGGCCTGGGCGACGGCCCGGGTTCCCTCGGCGAAGTCGGGGTGCTCGAAGACGCCCATCGGGCCGTTCCAGAAGACGGTGGCCGCGTCGGCGAGCTTCGATGCGTAGAGCTTGTTGGTCTCCGGACCGTTGTCCAGACCCATCTGCCCGGCCGGCATGGCGTCGGCGGGGACGGTGTCGGGGTGGGCCGGGGCCTTGGTCTTGAGGTCGGGGAAGGCGGGCGCGACGACGACGTCGACGGGGAGGACGAACTCCACGCCCTTCTCCTCGGCGCGTCGCAGGTACTCCTGGACCGCCGGGATCTGGTCCTCCTGGAGCAGCGAGCTGCCGACCTCGTGGCCCTGGGCCTTGAGGAAGGTGTACGCCATGCCGCCGCCGATCAGGATGCGGTCGGCGCGCTCCAGCAGGTGGTCGATGACGCCGAGCTTGTCGGAGACCTTGGCGCCGCCGAGCACCACCGCGTACGGGCGCCGCACGTCGTCGGTGAGCTTCTTCAGGACGCCGACCTCGGTGGCGATCAGGTCGCCGGCCGCGTGCGGGAGGCGGGCGGGGAGGTCGAAGACCGAGGCGTGCTTGCGGTGGACGGCGCCGAAGCCGTCGCCCACGTACAGGTCGGCCAGCTCGGCCAGCCGGTCGGCGAACGCGCCGCGCTCGGCGTCGTCCTTGGACGTCTCGCCGGGGTTGAAGCGCAGGTTCTCGATGACGGCGACCCGGCCGTCGGTGAGCGCGGCGACGGTGGCGCGGGCGGACTCGCCGACGGTGTCGGTCGCGAAGGCCACCTCGGCGCCCAGCAGCTCGCCGAGCCGGGCGGCGGCGGGGGCCAGGGAGAACGCCGGGTCCGGGGCACCCTTGGGGCGGCCCAGGTGCGAGGCGACGACGACCCGGGCGCCGGCCTCGGCCAGCTTCCGCACGGTCGGCTCGACGGCGCGGATCCGGCCGTCGTCGGTGATGGTGGTGCCGCTGAGCGGCACGTTGAGGTCGGCGCGGACGAATACCCGCTTGCCGGCGACCCCTTCGGCGAGAAGTTCGTCGATCGTCTTCATCTGTCTGGACTCCTTGGAGGGCGAGGGAGCATGCGACGGGGCTCGAACGGCGCGCCGTTGCGCCGTTCGAGCCCCGTGCTCACATCGAGGTGCCTGCCGGATCGACGGTCAGAGCTGGCCGCCGACGAACACCGTCAGGTCGACGAGGCGGTTGGAGTAGCCCCACTCGTTGTCGTACCAGCCGAGGATCTTCACCGTGTTGCCCTCCTGGACCATGGTCAGGGAGGAGTCGAAGGTGCAGGACGCCGGGTCGCTGACGATGTCCGAGGACACGATCGGGTCCTCGGTGTAGTACAGGATGCCCTTCAGGTCGCCGTCGTCGGCGGCCTTCTTGAACGCGGCGTTGACCTCGTCCTTGGTGACCTCGCGCTGGAGGGTGACGACGAGGTCGGTGGCGGAACCGGTCGGGACCGGGACGCGCATCGCGATGCCGTCGAGCTTGCCCTTGAGCTGCGGGAGGACCAGGGCGGTGGCCTTGGCGGCACCCGTGGTCGTCGGGATGATGTTCTCGGCGGCGGCGCGGGCGCGGCGCAGGTCCGAGTGCGGGAAGTCCAGGATGCGCTGGTCGTTCGTGTACGCGTGGACCGTCGTCATCAGGCCCTTGACGATGCCGAAGTTCTCGTCGAGCACCTTGGCCATCGGCGCGACGCAGTTGGTCGTGCAGGAGGCGTTGGAGATGACGTGGTGGTTGGCCGCGTCGTACTTGTCCTGGTTGACGCCCATCACGATGGTGATGTCCTCGTCCTTGGCCGGAGCCGAGATGAGGACCTTCTTGGCGCCGCCCGCGATGTGCTTCTCGGCGTCGGCCTTCTTGGTGAAGATGCCGGTCGACTCGATGACGATGTCGACGCCCAGCTCACCCCAGGGGATGTCGGCCGGGTTGCGCTCGGAGAGCACCTTGATGGTGTGGCCGTCGACGGTGATGGTGTCGGCGGTGTGGCTGACCTCTGCCTTGAGACGACCCAGGATGGTGTCGTACTTCAGCAGGTGGGCCGTGGTCGCGGTGTCACCCAGGTCGTTGACAGCCACGATCTCGATGTCCGCACCCTGCTCCAGCAGCGCGCGGAAGTAGTTACGACCGATGCGGCCAAAGCCGTTGATGCCTACGCGGATCGTCACGAACCGATCTCCTCGTTAGGTACGCCGGTTTTCGACGCCGGCGAGTTGTATGGGATGTCCCCGACCGCCTACGACCCTACCCTTCCGAGGCCCCCGGGGTGACATCGAGCGGGGCCGTAAGAACGCGGCGGGCCCGTACTCCCCGGTAGGGGTACGGGCCCGTCGCGCTCCGCTCCCGGCGGGCGCGCCGGTCACGCAGCGTCAACCACCGCCGGTGCGCGGCACGTTCCCACGCGGACCGGCCGAAAAGGGGGCCGGACTCAGCCGACCAGACCGTCGGCCAGCTCTTCGCTGAGAGTGGATTCCGTTCCCGGAATGCCGAGGTCCTGGGCGCGCTTGTCGGCCATGGCGAGCAGCCGGCGGATGCGTCCGGCGACGGCGTCCTTGGTGAGCGGCGGGTCGGCCAGGGCGCCCAGCTCCTCCAGCGACGCCTGCTTGTGCTCCATGCGCAGCCGGCCGGCCGCCGCGAGGTGCTCGGGGACCTCCTCGCCCAGGATCTCCAGGGCGCGGCCCACCCGGGCCCCGGCGGCGACGGCCGCGCGGGCGGAGCGGCGGAGGTTCGCGTCGTCGAAGTTGGCGAGCCGGTTGGCGGTGGCGCGGACCTCGCGGCGCATCCGGCGCTCCTCCCAGGCCAGCACCGACTCATGGGCGCCGAGCCGGGTGAGCAGGGCGCCGATGGCGTCGCCGTCGCGGACGACGACCCGGTCCACACCGCGCACCTCGCGGGCCTTCGCAGCGATGGAGAGCCGGCGGGCGGCGCCGACCAGGGCGAGCGCGGCCTCCGGGCCGGGGCAGGTCACCTCCAGGGAGGAGGAGCGGCCCGGCTCGGTGAGCGAGCCGTGGGCGAGGAAGGCGCCGCGCCAGGCCGCCTCCGCGTCGCAGGTGGCCCCCGAGACCACCTGCGGGGGAAGACCGCGGATGGGGCGGCCGCGGCCGTCCACCAGGCCGGTCTGGCGGGCCAGCTGGTCGCCGCCCGCCACCACCCGAACGACGTAGCGCGAGCCCCGGCGCAGCCCGCCGGGGGCCATCACGATCAGCTCCGAGCTGTGCCCGAAGATCTCCAGGATGTCCCGCTTGAGCCGGCGCGCCGCCATCGCGGTGTCCAGCTCCGCCTCGATCACGATCCGGCCGCTCACCAGGTGCAGCCCGCCCGCGAACCGGAGGATCGCCGAGACCTCCGCCTTGCGGCAGCAGGTACGGGTCACGGGAAGCCGGGAGATTTCGTCCTTCACCGCTGGCGTCATCGCCATGGGCCGATCCTTCCATGCATCCGAAAAATACGGTCGTACGCGGCGGCCAACAGCTCCGGATCATGAATCGGAACGCCGTCGGGTGAGGCCACGGGCGCCAGCTCGACCGCGGCGCCGAGCCGTTTGGCGGCATCGGCGAGGGACTCGCGGTCGGGCACGGCGGCCTCGTCGGCCAGCACCACGTCCAGGGCGAGTTTAGGGGCGTGTCGTCCCAAAACCTCCAAATGACGCTGCGGAGAGAAGCCATCTGTTTCGCCGGGTTGCGGTGCGAGGTTCAGCGAGAGGACCTTGCGGGCCTTGGTCTCGATCAGCGCGTCCAGCAGTTCGGGGACCAGAAGGTGCGGGATGACCGAGGAGAACCAGGAGCCGGGGCCGAGCACCACCCAGTCCGCGTCCAGCACCGCGGCGACCGCCTCGGGGACGGCCGGCGGGTCGGCGGGGACCAGGTGCACCGACTGGACCTCGCCGGGGGTGAGCGCCACCGTGGCCTGCCCGCGCACGGTGTCCACGTCCTCCGGGCGCTCGGGGTCGTGCCCCTTGACGAGCGCCTGGAGCTCCAGCGGCACGGCGGACATCGGCAGCACCCGGCCGTGCGCGCCGAGCAGCTTGCCGACCAGGTCGAGGGCCTGGACGTGGTCGCCCAGCTGCTCCCACAGGGCGACGATCAGCAGATTGCCGACCGCGTGCTCGTGGAGGTCGCCCTTGGACTGGAAGCGGTGCTGGATGACCTGGGACCAGGTGCGTCCCCATGCGTCGTCGCCGCACAGGGCGGCGAGCGCCTTGCGCAGGTCGCCGGGCGGCAGGACGCCCAGCTCCTCGCGGAGGCGTCCGCTGGAGCCGCCGTCGTCGGCGACGGTGACCACGGCGGTCAGATCGCCGGTGATCCGCCGCAGCGCGGTGAGGGAGGCGGACAGGCCCATGCCGCCGCCGAGGGCGACGACCTTGGGCTGTGCGCCGCGGGTGCGTCCCAGCGGCGAGGGAACGCCTCTGCGCAGCCGGCGCAGACGCATGGTGCGACTGGTCACTCGCGCCCCATGTCCCGGTGTACGAGCACGGTCTCGATCCCCTCCGTGGCGAGCCGGGCCGCCAGCTTCTCCGACATGGCCACGGACCGGTGCTTGCCCCCGGTGCAGCCGACCGCGATGGTCACATAGCGCTTGCCCTCGCGGCGGTAGCCGGCGGCGACGAGCTGGAGCAGTTCGGTGTACTGGTTGAGGAATTCCTTGGCGCCCGGCTGGTCGAAGACGTACGAGGACACCTCCTCGTTGAGCCCGGTGAAGGGGCGCAGCTCCGGGACCCAGTGCGGGTTGGGCAGGAAGCGGCAGTCCACGACGAGGTCGGCGTCGACGGGCAGCCCGTACTTGAAGCCGAAGGACATCACCGTGGCGCGCAGCTCCGGCTCCTCCTCGCCGGCGAACTGGGCGTCCATCTTGGCGCGCAGCTCGTGGACGTTGAGGCTGGAGGTGTCGATCACCAGGTCGGCGTCACCGCGCAGCTCGCGCAGCAGGTCGCGCTCGGCGGCGATGCCGTCGACGATGCGGCCGTCGCCCTGGAGCGGGTGCGGGCGGCGGACCGACTCGAAGCGGCGGACCAGGGCGTCGTCGGAGGACTCCAGGAAGACGATGCGCCGGGTGACGCCCTTGGACTCCAGGTCGGCGAGGGATTCCCGCAGGTTGTCGAAGAAGCGCCGGCCGCGGACGTCGACGACGACGGCGATCCGGGCCACATTGCCCTGCGAGCGGGCGCCGAGCTCCACCATGGTGGGGATCAGCGCGGGCGGCAGGTTGTCCACGACGAACCAGCCGAGGTCCTCCAGACACTTGGCGGCGGTGCTGCGCCCGGCGCCCGACATGCCGGAGATGATCACCAGCTCGGGGATGGCCACCGTGCTGTCGGCCGTCTCGGTCGAGGTGCCCGTACTCACGTGTGCTGCTCCGTCTGCTCGGTCCGTGCGGTCGTGCGCGTGTTCATGGTCGTGCTCGGTCATGTCGTGCGGCCCCCGTCGTCCTCTTCCATGATCTCTCCTGTCGCCGTGTTCACGGCGGGCGCGGCCGGGGCGGCCGAGGCGAGGGCGGCCGCCACGGACTCCGCCGTCCGGCGGCCTATCCCCGGAACCTGGCAGATCTCGTCGATTGTCGCCTGCCTCAGCTTTTTGACGGAGCCGAAATGCTTGATCAGAGCCTGTTTCCGGGTGTCGCCGAGGCCCGCGACAGCGTCCAGGGGGCTGGACCGGATGCGCTTGGCCCGTTTGGCTCGCTGGTAGGTGATGGCGAAGCGGTGCGCCTCGTCGCGGACGCGCTGGAGGAGGTAGAGGCCCTCGCTGGAGCGGGGCAGGACGACCGGATCGTCGTCGTCGGGCAGCCAGACCTCCTCCAGGCGCTTGGCGAGGCCGCAGACGGCGATGTCATCGATGCCCAGCTCGTCCAGGGCCCGCTTGGCCGCCGCGACCTGGGGCTGTCCGCCGTCGACCACCAGGAGCTGGGGCGGGTAGGCGAAGCGCTTGGGCCGGCCGTCGTCCTCGCGGGGCTCACCGGAACCGGCGCCCTCGTCGTCGGCCGGCGCGGGTCCGGTGGGGGCGGGTCCGGTGGGGGCGGGGCCGGCCGGGACGGGGCCGGTGGGGGCGGGGCCCGTGGGGGTCTCCTCCCACTCGCCCGTCCGCTCCTTCTCCTGGAGGTAGCGGCGGAAGCGGCGGCTGATCACCTCGTGCATCGAGCGGACGTCGTCCTGGCCCTCGAAGCCCTTGATCTGGAAGCGGCGGTACTCCCCCTTGCGGGCCAGACCGTCCTCGAAGACGACCATCGAGGCCACGACGTCGTCGCCCTGGAGGTGCGAGATGTCGAAGCACTCGATCCGAAGCGGGGCGGAGTCCAGGCCCAGCGCCTCGGCGATCTCCTCCAGGGCCCGGGAGCGGGTGGTGAGGTCGGAGGCGCGCTTGGTCTTGTGCAGGGCGAGGGCCTGCTGGGCGTTGCGCTGGACCGTGGCCATCAGGTCCTTCTTGTCGCCGCGCTGCGGGATGCGCAGGCTGACCTGGGAGCCCCGGCGGCCGGCCAGCCACTGGGAGACCGCGTCCGGGTCTTCGGGAAGGGCCGGGACCAGGACCTCCTTGGGGACGGAGTCGCCGCTCTCCTCCCCGTAGAGCTGCTGGAGCGCGTGCTCGACCAGTCCGGAGGTGTCGACGTTCTCCACCTTGTCCGTCACCCAGCCGCGCTGGCCGCGCACCCGGCCGCCGCGCACGTGGAAGATCTGGACGGCGGCCTCCAGCTCGTCCTCCGCGACGGCGATCAGATCGGCGTCGGTGGCGTCGGCGAGGACGACGGCGCTCTTCTCCATGGCGCGCCGCAGCGCCTCGACGTCGTCGCGCAGCCGCGCCGCGCGCTCGTACTCCATCTCCTCGGCCGCCGCCATCATGTCCTTCTCCAGGCGGCGGATGTACGTGCCCGTGCGGCCGGCCATGAAGTCGCAGAAGTCGTCCGCCAGTTCGCGGTGCTCCTCGGGGGTGACGCGGCCGACGCAGGGCGCCGAGCACTTGCCGATGTAACCGAGAAGGCAGGGGCGGCCGGTCCGGGCGGCGTTCTTGAACACCCCGGCGGAGCAGGTGCGGACGGGGAAGACCCGGAGCATCAGGTCGACCGTCTCGCGGATCGCCCAGGCGTGCCCGTACGGACCGAAGTAGCGCACGCCCTTCTTCTTGGCGCCGCGCATGACCTGGACGCGCGGGAACTCCTCGTTGAGCGTGACGGCGAGGTAGGGGTAGCTCTTGTCGTCCCGGTACTTGACGTTGAACCGGGGGTCGAACTCCTTGATCCAGGAATACTCCAGCTGGAGCGCCTCGACCTCGGTGGCGACGACGGTCCACTCCACGGAGGCGGCCGTGGTCACCATCGTGCGCGTGCGCGGGTGGAGGCCGGAGAGGTCCTGGAAGTAGTTGGCCAGGCGCTGGCGCAGGCTCTTCGCCTTCCCGACGTAGATCACCCGGCGGTGCTCGTCGCGGAATTTGTAGACCCCCGGGGAGTCGGGGATCTGTCCCGGCTTGGGGCGGTAGCTGGAGGGGTCTGCCATGGTCCCCACCCTACTTGCGGGCAGTGACAGCGCGGGTGCCCCGGAAGGGAGCCGCGCCCCCGGGGCACGCGGTGGGATCGCGTGCCCCGGCGGCGCGGTGCACCGGGGAGGCGCGGACCGTGCCGTCGTCGTGCGGGACGGCACGGTCCCGGGCGTCACGGTCCGGCGGCTCGCGGTCCGTGGCCGCGCGGACCGGAGATCATCCGGTGCGGCGCCGGTGGCGCAGGCGCAGGACCGCCGCCCCGCCCAGGGCGAGCAGTCCGGCCGTCCCGGCGGCCGTCACGGTGGCGGCGGCGCCGTCGCCCGGGGCGGTGGAGCCGGCCGCAGCGACGGCCGGACCGGAGCCGTGGGCCGGGGGCGCGGCGGACGGGCCGTATCCGCCGGCCCGGCCGGAGCGGGCGTAGCGGGAGCCGGGGAGCTTGTCGGCGTAGGCGGCGCGGACCCGGGTGCGGTAGGCGGCGAGCGTCGTGCCGTGCGCGCCGACGGCCTTCACGGCGTCCTCGTCGAGCGGGACCACCCGGCCGCCCTTCTGGACGTACCAGGCGTCGATCTGCGGTTCGCGGAACACGGTGCCGCCGGGCAGGGCGCGGGCCCCGGCCGCCGCGTAGCGGGTCTCGTCGTCACCGGAGGCGATGTTCACCACCTGCCAGTCCCCGTTCCCGTCGGGTGCGGGCAGTGTCCACAGGGAGGCCTTCTGCCCGTCCGAGGAGACGGCGGTGCTGGCCAGGTAGTCGAGGGAGGCGACGGACGCCCCCGGTTCGCCCGCGACGAACGCCGGGTTCAGGCTGCGTACGGGCACGGCCGCGCCTTCGACGCGGGGTGCGGCCGCCGCCCTGCTGACGGCGCCCTCCCGGGCGAAGAACCGGGAGAGGGTCTGGAGGGTGGCGCTGTCGGTGGCCGCCTCGTGGGCGGCCTCCAGGGCCGCCGGGGTGGCCGAGGGGCCGTCGGCGGCCGCCGCCTGCGGGGCGGCGGTGAGCAGGGCGGCCCCGGCGAGCAGGCCGCCGGCGAGGACGGCGGCGGCGACGGGGCGCGCATTGCGTGCGCTGCGGAGGGAGGTCATGCCGTCACGCCCCGATCCGGTAGAGGGAGTGGGTCCAGGAGAACTCGTTGTTGTTCACGTACCAGGCGTGGGAGGCCCAGTTGTAGCGGTTGCTGGAGGGCCAGGGGTCGCCCCAGTAGACCCAGCTCCCGGAGTCGTCGTAGCCGTACAGGACGTGCATGTGGCCGCCGCCGGAGGACCACTGGATCCGGGTCTCGACCGGGCGGCCCGCGGCGATCTCGGCCTGCACGGTCGGGTAGCGGAGCCAGCCGTTGACGTACGAGCCGGGGTTGATGCCGGCCCAGTAGAGGCCGTCCTGGACGTTGCCGAGGGTGGCCTGCGAGTTGGGGCACTCGTAGCCCTGGGCGCGGCCGAAGGCGGCGTTGCAGAACTGGTTCTGCGAGTAGGACCGGCCGTACCAGGTGGCGATGGTGTTGCCGGAGGCGGCCCAGCACCAGTTGCTCTTCTGCTGGGCCTGCATGGTGATGTTCAGGCGCTGGGTGGCGGCGAGGGCGGCGGCCGGCGCGGCGGCGGTGTGTTCGGCGGTGGTGCGGTCGGCGGCGGTGGCGGTCGCGGTGACCGCGGGGGCGGTGAGCAGCAGGGCCGTGAGTACGACGGTCACCGACCGCCGCAGTCCTCGTGCTCTTCGGTTGCGCATGTCGATCCTCCCGTGGTGGGACGGGGTGGGGGTTTCAGGAGCGCGTCCGGACGCTGTCGAGGAGCATCAACCGTTGTCGGGAACGGGTCAACGCGCTTCAATGCGGGGAAACACCGCGGTGTGAATGCCGGTGGCGGGTGCGTGAACGCGCCGCCCCGTCCACCTGCGGCCCCGCAGTCCCCCGGTGCGGCCGCCCGCCCGCCCGTCGTGAACGTTCACCTGGAGGACCCATGCAGCACACCGAGGCCGAACTGGCGCAGGTGCTGCACACCGGCCCGTTCCATCTGGCGCTGCGCACCGCGCTCTCGGTGCGCGGGCTGCCGCTCCAGCGGGTGCAGCACCATCTCGCGCACCGCGGGGTCAAGGTCGGGGTGACCAGCCTGAGCTACTGGCAGCAGGGGGCCCGGCGCCCGCAGCGTCCGGAGTCCCTGCGGGCCGTGAAGGCACTGGAGGAGGTGTTGCGGCTGCCGGAGAACTCGCTGCTCGGGCTGCTGGACACCGGGGAGTCCCGCGCCGAGTCCGAGCGCCCGCCGGCCCGCTCGTACCGCTCGCTGGTGGAGGGGTCCGGGGCGGTGGAGCGGCTGCTGGCCGCCATGGAGTCACCGGCGGACGGCGGGCTGCACACGGTCGGTCACCAGGAGCGGGTACGGATCGGGCCCGGCCGCCGGCTCCAGCGCCGGACCTCGCAGCACGTCGTACGCGCCCATCGCGACGGGATCGACCGCTATCTGGCCGTCTACCGGGGCGACGCGGGCTGCGACCCGGCCCGGGTCACGGTCTCCGCCCGGGAGAACTGCCGGACCGGACGGGTCCGCTGGGACGCGGAGTGCGGGGTGCTGGTCGCCGAGCTGCTCTTCGACACCCGGCTGCGGGCCGGCGAGACGTACCTCTTCGGCTACGGCTTCGAGGACGGCACGGGCGGGCCGTGCGGCGAGTACGTCCGCGGCTTCAGCTTCGGCGGCGGACAGTACGTGCTCCAGGTCGGCTTCGACGAGGCGGCGCTACCGGTACGGTGCCGGCGCTTCGCTCAGGTCTCGGCGGGGGCCCCGCGCGGTGCCCGCTCCGACCTCACCCTCAGCGGCCGCCACCGGACGGTGCACCTGGTGGAGCAGGGGGTGCGTCCGGGGCTGGTCGGGATCGACTGGGACTGGGAGTGACGGGGCGGAAGCCCGCCGCCGGGGCCCCGAGTGACCGGGGCCGGGGGCCGAGAAAGAGGAGGCAGCAGGTGGCCGGGGGCGTGAGTGACGGGGCCCTGGGCGACCGGGCCCCGAGTGACCGGGACGGCGGGCGAGCCGGGCCGTGAGCGACCGGAGCCGGGCGGCCCTGGCGGGTGGCCCGGGGCGTGAGTGGCTGCGGCCGGGGCGACCCGGACCGCGAGCGACCGGAGCCGGGCGGCCCGCGCGGCGGGGGGTCTCAGGCGTCGGGGCCGGCGATCAGCTTGCCGCCCTCGACCCGGACCGGGACGGAGGGCAGCGGCACGGTCGCCGGGCCGTGCAGGGCCTTGCCGGTGGTGGTGTCGAAGAGGCTGCCGTGGCAGGGGCAGTGGCCCTCGTTCTTCTCGACCCGGTCCAGCAGGCAGCCCGCGTGGGTGCACTGGGCGCTGAAGCCCTTGAACTCGCCCTTGGCCGGGCAGCTGACGATGACGCGCTGCTCGCGGTAGAGCTTGGACTGGCCGACCGGGATCTCGTCCGGGGCGCCCAGCTCGACCGGCGCGGTGGGGGTCGGCGACTTGGCGTGTCCCAGCTTGGAGTCGGTCGAGCAGGCGGCGGCGCCGAGACCGGCGACGCCCGCGAGGGCGGCGCCCTTCAGCACGGTGCGGCGGGCGGCGGGCTGGCCGGACATGCGGTCTCCACGGGTCTCGGGGCTGCGGGGCAGGGGGTCGGCGATGTCCGGGCACCCGGGGCGACGGCGGGCATCGGTGACGGAACCGACGATACCGGCGGCGGAGGAGGCGACCGCGCCGGGGTGGCGGCCACGCCGGAGTGGCGGCCACGCCGGAGTGGCGGACGCTGTCGGGGCGACGGACGCCACGGCCCCCGGCCCGTGGATGTCCATGGGCCGGGGGCCGGGGCGTCCGTCCACGGGCCGGGGCCGGGGTCGCCCTCCGCCGCCGGGCGCTCCCGGGGTCAGGCCTTGCGGGCCCGGGTCGCCTTCTTCGCCGCGGTCTTCCCGGTCGCGGCCTTCTTCGCCGCGGCCGTCGCGGTCTTCTTGGCCGCCGTCTTCTTCGCGGCGGCCTTCTTGGCCGGGGCCGCCGAGGCGGCCGTCTTCCGGCCGGTCTTCCTCGGGGCCGGGAGCGCCGCCGCCTCGCTCACGCGGTCGGCGTCCAGGATGTCCTGGAGGAACTTCCCGGTGTGGCTGGCGGGGACGGACGCCACATGCTCCGGGGTGCCCTCGGCGACGACCAGACCGCCGCCGCTGCCACCCTCGGGCCCCATGTCGATGACCCAGTCCGCCGTCTTGACGACATCGAGGTTGTGCTCGATGACGATCACCGAGTTGCCCTTGTCGACCAGGCCGGAGAGCACCTGGATCAGCTTGGAGATGTCCTCGAAGTGCAGACCGGTGGTGGGCTCGTCCAGAACGTAGACCGTCCGCCCGGTGGAGCGCTTCTGCAGCTCGCTCGCCAGCTTCACGCGCTGGGCCTCACCGCCGGAGAGCGTCGGCGCGGGCTGGCCGAGCCGCACGTACCCCAGACCGACCTCGTTGAGCGTGCGCAGATGGCGGGCGATGGTCGGGACGGCCTCGAAGAACTCCAGGCCCTCCTCGATCGGCATGTCCAGCACCTCGGCGATGGACTTGCCCTTGTAGTGGACCTCCAGGGTCTCCCGGTTGTAGCGCGCTCCGTGGCAGACCTCGCACGGGACGTAGACGTCCGGCAGGAAGTTCATCTCGATCTTGATCGTGCCGTCGCCGGAGCAGTTCTCGCAGCGGCCGCCCTTGACGTTGAAGGAGAACCGGCCCGGCAGATAGCCGCGGACCTTGGCCTCCATCGTCTCCGCGAACAGCTTGCGGACATGGTCGAAGACGCCGGTGTACGTCGCCGGGTTGGAGCGCGGCGTACGGCCGATGGGCGACTGGTCGACGTGCACCACCTTGTCGACCAGATCGTCACCGTCGACCCGGGTGTGGCGGCCGGGCACCGACTTGGCACCGTTCAGCTCGCGGGCCAGATGGGTGTAGAGGATGTCGTTGACCAGGGTCGACTTGCCGGATCCGGAGACGCCGGTGACGGCGGTGAGGACGCCGAGCGGGAAGGAGACGTCGATGTCCCGGAGGTTGTTCTCCCGGGCGCCGTGCACCGTGAGCAGTCGCGAGGGGTCGACCGGGCGCCGCACCTCGGGGGTGGCGATCGCCTTCTTGCCGCTCAGATACTGGCCGGTGATCGACTTGTCGTTGGCCAGCAGCTCCTTGAGCGATCCGGAGTGGACCACCTTGCCGCCGTGCTCGCCGGCACCGGGGCCGATGTCGACGACCCAGTCGGCGATCTTGATGGTGTCCTCGTCGTGCTCGACGACGATGAGCGTGTTGCCCATGTCGCGCAGGCGGACCAGGGTCTCGATCAGCCGGTGGTTGTCCCGCTGGTGCAGGCCGATGGAGGGCTCGTCCAGCACATAGAGGACGCCGACCAGGCCGGAGCCGATCTGGGTGGCGAGCCGGATGCGCTGGGCCTCGCCGCCGGACAGGGTGCCGGCCGCGCGGTTGAGCGAGAGATAGTCCAGGCCCACGTCGACCAGGAACTTCAGCCGCTCGTTGACCTCCTTCAGCACCCGCTCGGCGATCTTCTTGTCGCGGGCGTTCAGCTTCAGCCGGCCCAGGAACTCGGCGCACTCGCTGATCGACATGGCGGAGACCTCGGCGATGGACTTCTCCATCACCGTGACCGCCAGGACGATCGGCTTGAGGCGGGTCCCCTCGCAGGTGGGGCAGGGCACCTCGCGCATGTAGCCCTCGAAGCGCTCCCGGCTGGAGTCGCTCTCGGCCTCGGAGTGGCGCCGCTTGACGAACTGGACGGCGCCCTCGAAGGACGGCGTGGTGTAGGCGCGCTCGCGCCCGTAGCGGTTGCGGTAGCGCACCTCGGTCTGGATCTTGTGACCGAAGAGCAGCGCCTTCTTGGCGCGCTGGGGCAGCCCGGCCCAGGGGATGTCCGTACGGAAGCCGAGGGCGTCGGCCAGGGCCCGGATCTGGCGGCCGAAGTACTCCTTGGTGTGGCCGTGGGACCAGGGGTGGATGGCGCCCTCGTCGAGGGACTTCTCCTCGTCCGGGACGATCAGCTCCGGGTCGACCTCCATGCGGGTGCCGATGCCCGTGCAGTCGGGGCAGGCGCCGAACGGCGAGTTGAAGGAGAAGGAGCGCGGCTCCAGCTCCTCGAAGGAGAGGTCGTCGTACGGGCAGTAGAGGTGCTCCGAGTACATCCGCTCGCGCTCGGGGTCGTCCTCGGGGAGGTCGACGAAGTCGAGCACGACCATGCCGCCGGAGAGGCCCAGCGCGGTCTCGACGGAGTCGGTCAGCCGGCGCTTGGCGCTGTCCTTGACGGTGAGGCGGTCGACGACCACCTCGATGGTGTGCTTCTCCTGCTTCTTGAGCGTGGGCGGCTCGGCGAGCTGGATGGTCGTGCCGTCGACCCTGGCCCGGCTGTACCCCTTGGTCTGGAGATCGGAGAAGAGGTCCACGAACTCGCCCTTGCGCTCGCGCACCAGCGGCGAGAGCACCTGGAAGCGGCTGCCCTCGGGCAGGCCGAGGACCTTGTCCACGATGGCCTGCGGCGACTGGCGGGAGATCGGCCGGTGGCACTCGGGGCAGTGCGGCTTGCCGATGCGGGCGAAGAGCAGCCGGAGGTAGTCGTAGACCTCGGTGATCGTGCCGACCGTCGAGCGCGGGTTGCGCGAGGTCGACTTCTGGTCGATGGAGACGGCGGGCGAGAGGCCCTCGATGAAGTCGACGTCCGGCTTGTCCATCTGCCCGAGGAACTGGCGGGCGTACGAGGAGAGGGACTCCACGTAGCGCCGCTGGCCCTCGGCGAAGATCGTGTCGAACGCGAGCGACGACTTGCCCGACCCGGAGAGCCCGGTGAAGACGATCAGGGAGTCGCGGGGAAGGTCGAGCGAGACGTTCTTGAGGTTGTGCTCGCGAGCGCCACGGACGATGAGACGGTCGGCCACGCCGGTCCGCACCTTTCTAGAGAGAAGCGGGGGAACTGAGCCCCTGCCCAGGGTATGGGGGGCGCCACAGCGGTGTAGGAAGCTTTCGACTTCGAGCGTATAGCACGCGCATTCGATTTACGGACGGTTGAAGACTCCTTCACCCGAATGAGTGGCGGCACTACGCTCGGGGCCATGAATGATCACGCGCACGACCTGGCCGCACTTCGGGAAGCGACCGATCGACTGCTCAGCGCCACGGGAAAACTGGACGACGCGGCCCTCGCCGCACCCTCGCGTCTGCCGGGCTGGAGCAGGAACCATGTCGTCGCCCACCTGTCACGTAACGCCGACGCGCTGGTAAATGTTCTCCGGGGCCGGCCGATGTACGCAGACAGCGAAACCCGCGACCGGGACATCGAGCGCGACGCCCGCCGCCCCCACGCGGAGCAGCAGGCCGACCTGACCGCGAGCGCGGAGCGCTTCGCGGCGGCCGCGGCCGTTCCGGCGGACTGGTCGCGCACGGTGGAGCTGCGCAACGGTGTGACGGACTCCGCGTCCCGGATCCCGTTCCGCCGCTGGGTCGAGGTCGATCTGCACCATGTCGACCTGGGGATCGGCTACGAGCTGGAGGACCTGCCGGAGGAGTTCACCGCGCGGGAGATCGACTTCCTGGCCGAGCGGTTCGCCGGGCACCCCTCGGTCGTGTCGACCGCACTGGCCGACGGCACGGGCCGCACCTGGACGACGGGCGGCGGCGCCGAGGGCGGTCCGGTCGGGGTGCGCGGCTCGGCGACGGAGCTGCTGGGCTGGCTCAGCGGCCGGCGGGACGGCTCGGCCCTCACGGTCGACGGCGGATCGCTGCCCGCACTTCCTCCGCTATAGGGTGATATGCGTGACGTACAGCGGAGCGGTGAAGGTCGGCGGGCGCGCGGATGTGCACGAGCTGACGGATCTGATGATTTCCAAGGTCGCGGTCGGGCCGATGGACAACAACGCCTATCTGCTGCGGTGCCGGGCCACGGGCGAGCAGCTGCTGATCGACGCGGCCGCCGAGGCCGGGACGCTGCTGCGGCTGATCGGTGACGACTCGATCGCCTCGGTCGTCACCACCCACCGGCACCGCGACCACTGGCGGGCCCTGGCCGAGGTGGTCGCGACGACCGGTGCGCGGACGTACGCCGGCCGCTACGACGCCGAGGGCATCGAGGTCCCCACGGAGGTGCTGGTCGAGGACGGCGACACCGTCCTGGTGGGCGAGGTGGCGCTGACCGCCCGCCATCTGACCGGCCACACCCCCGGCTCGATCGCGCTGGTCTACGACGATCCGCACGGGGCTCCGCACCTGTTCACCGGCGACTGCCTCTTCCCCGGCGGAGTCGGCAACACCCGCGGGGACGCCGACGCCTTCGCGCGCCTGCTGCACGACGTGGAGACCAAGCTCTTCGACGCGCTGCCGGACGAGACCTGGGTCTACCCGGGGCACGGCGGCGACACCACGCTCGGCGCCGAGCGCCCGCATCTTCCGGAGGCCGGCCCGGCGAGCCCGCGCGGACCCTCTCGCCCTCGCAGGCCGCCAAGGAGGCCGAGGTCGACTCCCCCAACACGGCCGACGTGCG